>NZ_JCBCUY010000116.1:0-508 GCF_059862705.1 Pseudomonas sp. MF08817 | reverse complement strand
GTGAACGACACCGAAACCGAAGTGGTTGCCACCCTGACCGTGGATAAAACCACCGTCACCGAAGGCGGCGACGTGACTTACACCGTCACGCTGACCAACAAAGCCGGCCTGCCGATGGAAAGCCACGGCCCGCTGACGTTCACCCTGAGCGACGGCACCAAAATCTCCGTCAAAGCCGGTGAAACCACCGGTACGGCTGTGGTTCACACCACCAACGACGAATTTACTGGCGGCCAACCTTCGCTGGTTAACAAGCTGGAAAGCGTCGATGGCGCAGACGACTTCGAGAAACTGACCCTCGATCCGAAAGAACACACCACCACCGTTACCGATCAGCCGACCGGTGAAGGTGACAAGGTGACTGTTTCGATCACTGGCGATGGTCCAGTCTTCGAGAACCAAGCACAGAAATTCACCGTTTCGGTCAGCCAAAAACTCGACCATGACCTCACCGTGACCCTGAAAAACGGCGCTGTTGTCGTTATCAAGGCCGGCGAACTGAGCGTTC
>NZ_JCBCUY010000115.1:0-512 GCF_059862705.1 Pseudomonas sp. MF08817 | reverse complement strand
GGGGTTGTACGCCGGAATCCCAGAAATTTCCGTCAGCCCAGCTCCAGTCCCGCCACGAGCGCATCCAGGTCGATGAACTTGCCGTCAGTCTGGAAGGTGTAATGCCCGTTCAGCAGGATGTGCCGCCAGGCCGCTGGCGACATCTGCGTGATCAACGCCAGCGCCTTGGCATTGCCAGCTGCCTCGTACTTCGTCAGCAGCAGGGACAGGATCGCCGAGTTGTAGAAGATGATCGCGTTGCCGATCAGCCTGGCGCACTGGTTGCTGATCTCGATTTCGATGTCGGTGCGGCCGGTCAATTCCTTCTTCCCACCGACTTGGGCGATGGTCGAGCGTAGCTGGTGATAGGACTCAATGCGGTTCTGCGAGCGGTGAACATTACGCTCCAGTTGCGGGTCGCGCAGGTAGCGCAGTGTGTAGATACTGCGGATGAGCTTGTCGAACTCGAAGATTGCGCGCCGCGTCGGGTTCGGCGCCGTATAGGTGCACAGCTTGCGGATCAGCGTGCCCTG
>NZ_JCBCUY010000114.1:0-516 GCF_059862705.1 Pseudomonas sp. MF08817 | reverse complement strand
GTTACCATCGCGCCTTGCTTGTTTGCGAGGTTGAAATGATGGAGACACTCCTATGGCGTGAGCTGCTTTCCCAGCGTAACCGCCTGCTGCAACTACACACCGTGCTGACCGATGCCTTGCTGGTGGCACGGTTTCAGGGCACCGAGGCGATCAATCAGGACCTGGCGTTCACCCTCGACTGCCTGAGCCCTGCCGCTTCTCTGGATATCGAGCAATTGCCGGGCACGGCCGTGACCCTGCAACTGGCCCTCAATGATGGCCGCGCCCGCACGTGGCAGGGCGTGGTGGCACAGGTGCTGGCGCTCGGGGGTGACGGGGCCGTGGCGCGCTATCGATTGCAGGTGGGCAGTTGGCTGGGGTTGCTCAAGCAGCGGCGCAACACCCTGATATTCCAAGGCCTGGATGCCCTGCAAATCACCGCTCGGGTGTTCGCCGATTACCCCTTGGCGCAGTGGCAGGCCCACGTCACCCAGCCGTTGGTGAAGCGGGCACTGTGCACGCAGCACCGTGAGACGG
>NZ_JCBCUY010000113.1:0-521 GCF_059862705.1 Pseudomonas sp. MF08817 | reverse complement strand
TAGGCTCTGTACGTAAAGTATTGTCGCAAGCACCGCATAGCGCAGGCCAATGAGACCATCGCCGCAAAACTTGTTGCGAGCTTGTCGAAGCGCGTCACGATGCGACGGTTCTCCTTCAGCCAGCCAAACATGCGTTCGATGATGTTGCGCTGCCGATATTTGGGGCGATCAAAAAGTCGAGGCAATCCTGGCTTGGTTTTGCGCTTCATGCTTCGCAACGGAATGACTGGCTGCATGCGATAACGATCACAATACTGGCGCAGCGCTTCAGCGTCGTAACCCTTGTCAGCCAGCAACCAGCGGCAACGCTTGCGTGGGCGACCGCGCAGGCTGGGTATGCAAGCCTGATCGAGTAGCGGTTGGGCATAGGCTATATCGCTGGCTTGTCCGCCTGACAACAGGAAACGCAGAGGCACACCATTGGCGTCGCACAGCATGTGAATCTTGGTCGTCAGGCCACCCCGGCTGCGCCCGAGCGCGTGGTCTTGCGGTTCTTCAAATCCCCTTTTTTCCCGGCACCT
>NZ_JCBCUY010000112.1:0-552 GCF_059862705.1 Pseudomonas sp. MF08817 | reverse complement strand
CAAACGCTTCGACTTCAAATGCCCGATCGAGGTGATGGGCGAAGTGATGCAAGAAGCCGTGGTGATGCGGCATGATGCTCCCGCTTCAATTCAATAACCGTGTTGCACTCAGATCCTGCAACCGCCCCTAATCATTCCAGACCACTACAACTACCACCAATTACATAACCTGCACTTCAGCCTAGCCAGCCAACTACCTGAAAGCGCAATAAGTGTATGCCATCACAGCTGCAACAGTTACCACATCAGCCAGCCTTATATACCTGCAATAGGTAACCCCTGCCACTTCTGTAACATTGGCAGGATGATCCATTACGAAAACCAACACACCAGTACCCAATCCTGGTCAAAACTACTCACCTTCTGTGGCGAACGACGCATCCCCATACCGAACAAGCGCCTATCACTTCTTCAAGAAGCATTGGTACTAGGCTCTGTACGTAAAGTATTGTCGCAAGCACCGCATAGCGCAGGCCAATGAGACCATCGCCGCAAAACTTGTTGCGAGCTTGTCGAAGCGCGTCACGATGCGACGGTTCTCCTTCAGCCAGC
>NZ_JCBCUY010000111.1:0-562 GCF_059862705.1 Pseudomonas sp. MF08817 | reverse complement strand
GGTCTGCTCCTGGCGCTCGGCTGGCTGACGTTCGTGACCTATCAAGCGATAACGTACTTAGAGACAGAAGAAATGACGATGAGAAACATTGCGCCACCCACCCTCGTTGGCCTGGCTGCCGTGTGCGGTGTCGTGGCGCTGCTGTATGGCGCGGTATGGGGTGGCAAGGCCCTGATGCAGTGGGTCAATCCAAGGCTGGCGGTTACGCAACCGGCGCCACTGACCGCCGAGCAAATCGCGGAACGTGAACGGACCTATGCACTGGAAATCAGGGCGGCGGGGTTAGCGGTGGATCAGGACCATCACTCCAAGATCTGGCGACTCATTCAGAAAAAGAACGACAACTTCAGTTCGATATTTTCTTCAGACCCTAAGGCGTATCCGTATGGCGCGGACAGTCGCCGTACTGTTGCCGCGCTCAATACTCGGGTTGCCTTCCGCCATTCCGCCCGCGATGCCGTGGCCTACTGGCCCTTGCCGACCTTTGCACTGGGGCCTCCTAAACAGCCACACAATATGGGCGCCGAAAGCGACATTCTCAGTGGCCGTAATAAGGCCACCC
>NZ_JCBCUY010000110.1:0-574 GCF_059862705.1 Pseudomonas sp. MF08817 | reverse complement strand
GCGCCGTTTTTCAGGGTCACGGTGAGGTCATGGTCGAGTTTTTGGCTGACCGAAACGGTGAATTTCTGGACCTGGTTCTCGAACACAGGACCGTCGCCCGCGATGCTCACGGTGACCTTGTCGCCTTCGCCGGTTGGCTGATCGGTAACGGTAGTGGTGTGCTCTTTCGGATCGAGGGTCAGTTTCTCGAAATCGTCTGCGCCATCAACACCGACGAGTTTGTTAACCAGCGAAGGTTGGCCGCCGGTGAACACGTCGTTGGTGGTTTGGACGACCGCAGTACCGGTGGTTTCGCCGGCCTTAACAGAGATTTTGGTGCCGTCGCTCAGGGTGAACGTCAGCGGACCATGGCTCTCCATCGGCAGGCCGGCTTTGTTGGTCAGCGTGACGGTGTAAGTCACGTCGCCGCCTTCGGTGACAGTGGTTTTGTCCACGGTCAGGGTGGCAACCACTTCGGTTTCGGTGTCGTTCACGACTACCGAGGCATCACCGCCGATCACCAGGTTCTCGAAGGATTTGCCGTCCACGGTGGCGGTGTCGATGCCCATTGGCACGGTTTCGCCGTCTTTGTAGA
>NZ_JCBCUY010000011.1:0-135823 GCF_059862705.1 Pseudomonas sp. MF08817 | reverse complement strand
GTAAGCGTTTCGACTTCAAATGTCCTATCGAGGTCATAGGCGAGGTGATGCAAGCAGCCATGGCTATGCGGCATGATGCTCCGGCTTCAATTCAATAACCGTGTTGCACTCAGCTCCTGCAACCGCCCATGGTTCTGGCTGCTTGAATGGTACAATTAAAAGTGGAAGTTCACTTACATTCCTGTATTCAAACGCCTCAACCAGTACTAGGTTCTACTGCTTCGATCTAATGTCTGATAGTCTACAAGGATCTCCTTACTTGAAAACCTATAGGGAATCAGATGGAGTTATCACATTCAATTCACTCCAACCCCCATTAAATATTGTTAGTGCAATTTCCGCCCCCCCCACCATCTCCTATTTATCAGGCGCCGAACTGGAGAGGTTGGACGTATGACGGCGGCAGGTTGGAAGTTAGGCAGCAAGCGGCGGTAATAGGTGGAATACGATATCAAAGACAAAAGGATTGTATTTTTGACTATCCGCTCTCAGCAGGCGTGCTTTACGCAACATACCTACCGTGGTCCCGTGGCGCATCTCTTGTAGATGTGTGGAGTACCGACCAAGAATCCTATGCTGTTATAGAAGGAGCATATGGTCGGGTGGGTGGGATCAGTTTTATCTTTGGCGCATCGGCAGGTACTACAAGCTCTCGCCCTCCTGTAGGTCCGACTGCACCATCTGGATATGCAGATGTGCCTACAGACCGATATCCAATAGCGCTTTCAATAGATGCCACGAACTTGCCATTTCCATTCAATTAAAAATAGTTTCCCAATATCCCGCCAAGTGCGGGTTTTTTATTGCCCAATTTAAGGACAACCCCATGCCTTGGCTAAGAGCGGGAACAGTCGCTGTCACCAATGGATCGACAACGGTGACAGGCACCAACGCAGACTTTGCGGCAAACGCAAGAACAGGTGATTCGTTTGTAGGCCCTGATGGCTTGAACTACGAGGTTGCAAACGTCGCCAGCGCCACTGTGATTTCGATCCTGCCGGCGTACAAAGGCCCGACTGCAAGCGGAGCGGCCTACGCCATCATGCCGGTGCAGGGCTACGACAAGATGCTGTCGGATGCTTTCAACAACCTCAACAACCAGTTCGGGCCAAAGCTGGCAGCCCTGGGCACGACTGGCAACTACGACAAGCTGCCAGTGAGCAAGGGCGGGACTGGTGGGGATACCCCTGCAGCAGGCCGGGCCGGACTTCAGCTTGGGAGTGCTGCTGTGCTGGTTGCCCAGACCTCGCCTCTAGACGTGACGGCGAACGCTGCAATGGTAGTCGGTGCTGGGGGATTGCTTTCCACCACGCAGAACTTTGAAACGGGCTCTGCTGGGTGGATAGGCAACCGCTTCAGAGGCTGGAATGGAGCGCTTGCAACAGACGGCCCGCCTATATCGGTAGCTAGTTATGGGATTGAGCTTGGCTATTCCACCAATCGCAAGTTCGCAGCAGCCATAGGCATCGATGGTGATCTTTGGGTGGCGGGTGGTACTGCTGCTGGTTTCCAGGCTAGTTGGAACAAGAAAGCTCGCGCGGGAGCTAACAGTGATATCACCAGCCTGACAGGCCTGACCACTGCGCTCAGCATTGCCCAGGGCGGCACCGGGGCAAAGACTGTTGCGGCAGCAGTAACGGCCCTGGGGCTTGATGTCGCAACGATCACCAACGCAAATGGCACGGCCATCAGGTTCCCCGATGGAACTCAGATCTGCACCGGGTACGTGAACGCTCCAAGCCTGGCGATTGTAGATGTGAGGGGGAGTTGCTTTGCTGGGCCATACCTGGCTCCACCGATGTTTGCTTCTGCTTTCATACAGCCCCCAGTCGCCACAATGAGCATTGTGGGTAACACGGGATTAATTTGGGTTACGGGAGCGGTGGCGCCAACAACCACCTACTTTCAAGGAGCCTATGCCATGAGCCCTTATTCTGTAACAGCAAGCGCCTACATCAGTTACATGGCTGTGGGGAGGTGGAAATAATGAACATCAACCTTTCACCTTTGTGGAGCGCTGCGACTCTCGTTGTCCGCAAGGCTGGAGACGCACTCACCATCAATGGCGAAACCTTTGACTTTTCACCGCTTCCCGACGGTGCCGTTCTCCCGGCAGGCTCGATTTCAAGCGAGTGGATAACTGGGGATGTTCGTCGAGTAAACGGCAAGCTTGAGCTGACTCTTGTCCTGCCGCATGGCGCTCACGCCTCGCACGAATGCTTGTTCCCAAGCCCGCTGATCGACCCACCTGACGGGTTGCTGGCATTACCATTCACTCCTGAGCCCGAAGCCGTCGAGGTGCCCCATGATTGATTTCAGCAAGGTCATCACTGCTGAACAGCAGGAGAGCGAGAAGCGTGCCGCGGCGTTAGAAGGTGCTCGCTCATCTAGGCGCGCCGCTTTTGCGAGCGAGTCCGATCCGCTGCGTTTTGAGGCGGACTATGACGCCATCATCGCGGGAGCTGAGCCGGACTACAGTGCCTGGCTTTCGGCAGTCGCTGCCATCAAACAGCGATACCCGCTGCCAGCCGACGAAAACTGACAGCGCCGCATCTTTAAGCCACCCGCCATCGAGCGGGTTTATTTTTGCCTGGAGAAAAGCAATGCCCATCACCGCGCAGCAACTGCTGCTGATCCTCCCTAACGCCGGCGCTAAAGCCGGCGTTTTTGCACCTGTCCTCAACACCGCCATGGGCAAGTTCGGCATTGTCACGCCTGCGCGCGTGGCGGCGTTCATTGCACAGATCGGCCATGAGTCTGGCCAACTGCGCTACGTGCGCGAGATCTGGGGGCCAACCAAGCAGCAGGCCGGCTATGAGGGGCGCAAGGATCTGGGCAACACCGTCCCGGGTGACGGCTCCAAGTTCCGCGGGCGCGGCCTGATCCAAGTAACCGGCCGGGCCAACTACGCGGCGTGCGGTGAAGCCCTGGGCCTGGACCTGCTCAAGCACCCCGAGCTGCTTGAGGAACCCCAGCACGCAGCCATGTCGGCGGCGTGGTTCTGGCACCGGGCCGGGCTCAACACCCTGGCCGATGCGGGTGACTTCTTGCTCATCACCAAGCGGATCAACGGCGGCACCAACGGCTTGGCGGATCGCAAGGCGCTGTATGACCGGGCGTTAAAGGTGTTGGCATGACTCCCGCCACCTGGCGCATTGCTGGCTGGGCAGCGTTGATCCTGGTGCTGATGGCCGGGAGCGGGGCGGGCGCCTGGCAGGTGCAGGACTGGCGCTACGGTAAGCGGCTATCGGATCAGGCACTGGCCCACGAAAGCATCCTGGGCACCCTCAGCAATGCCGTAGCAACCCAGGCCCGCGCCGAGCAGGACAAACGCCTGACCCTGGAGCAGCGCCTGGCCGACAGCGACCAACTCCACTACCGGGAACTATCCGATGCCCAGAAAAACCAGACTCGCCTGCGTGACCGTCTTGCTACTGCTGATCTGCGGCTGTCAGTCCTACTCGACACCACGGATTCAGCCAGTGGCTGCGCAGTGCCAACCGACCCCAGCGCCGGCGGCGTGGTTCATGGAGGAGCGCGCGCCCGACTTGACCCAGCGCATGCTCAACGAATTATCAACATCACCGATGCCGGCGACCAAGGATTGATCGCCCTGCGGGCCTGTCAGGCCTACGTCAACGCTATAACTGCTCCCTCTTCTCCTTGAGTAACCTCTGGTTTTCTCTAAATAAGTGATCCCGTTGGTCTGACACCCTCAGTAGGCCGCCAATCCTTCCGGTTAGCTCGGAGTTTTCTTTGTTAATCCGTGCCACGTTAGCGATGGTTTTTTTCAGCTCGGCTTCCAGTAAAGTCTTGCCCGCGGACAATTCGTCATTCATCTGCACCAGGTCGCGAACAACTTCACGGGCTCTGCGTAAGCTCAGTGTTAGCTCTTCGAATTCGTTCTCGTACATTCGAAGCTGGTGCTTGCAGGTCTGTAGCTCTGTGGGTGAGCCCAGCCAGTCGCCGGTGTCTTCGATTTCGTAGGGGGCCATGGGGTATCTCGCTAATACTGTTTTTATATACAGTAATCGAGGTGTAATGATTGAGCGAGGGTAGGGCGACGAGCAGTAGGGTTTTGGTTTGGTGTTCGTTCGGCAGGACACCGGGAGGAAGTGGTAAAATTTCAGGACGGATTCTGTATTGGATAATCCCAGCACCAATAAAATAGTACAGCGACTAGTACATCCTTATCTAAGAATTGGCCTTTTTGTCAATAAAGAATGGTGTTTTGTTCCTTAATTAGATTCCGGCTTCGGGCACCATGAATATCAAGGGCTTGCATGAGAAACCTCATGCAAGCCCTTTTGGTTTTCCCTCCCGCAACAGGCGTTGCCCTGCAATTCCCTCCTCCAGCTTTACGTCGCTCCAAGGCGGCGAAATCTTTGTGTGGCCCTAAAAGCGTCGGTTTGGGATGGGCTGAAGCATTTTCATTTTTTGATTGAAAGTGTTGGTGCATTCTGCGGGTTTTTATTGCCTGGCAAGAAGACGAGGATGATGCCCGTGTGATCGTTCAAATAATGTTGATTCGCGGGAGGTGTGTTCATGAGTTCATCCAATAAATCGCTGGTATCCCTGGCCGTGCTCAAGGCCAGGGCCGGTCGGCAGGAGGCGCTTAGAGAGGCGTTGTTGGCACTGGTTGAGCCAACACGGGCTGAACCGGGCAACCTTGACTACGTGTTGTTCGAGCTGCGCGATGAGCGTGGCACCTTCTATATGCGTGAGGCGTTCGAAGATCAGGCAGCCCTTGATGCGCACTTTACGATGCCCCACTTCCAGCGTTTTGCCGCCCTGGCCGAGGACTTGCTGGCTGCGCCGCTGCAACTGATCTTCCTTGAGCCCGTGTCGAACTAGCGCAACCTCACGCACCCCGGGGTGTTTCGCTGCGGGCCAGGCGCCCGATGAAGTTTTTGCCGCGCGCGCCTTGTAGGGCGAACGTGACCATGGCTTGGGAATCGGCGGCCGTCACGCCGTAGTCGGCGAATTCGGTCTTGACCCCCAGTTCATGGAGAAACTCACGCAACTGGCGCTGGGCCTGGTCCAGGTCCGGGCCGAACACCCGTTGCAGGGTGCGGTCCCGGGTCGCGTCATGGCCCCAGGCCAGGCCGAGCACCAGCGGTAGGGTGAACGAACAGGCGATGCCATGGGGCAGGCCATGGCGCAGGGTCATTTCATAGGAAATGGAATGGGCCAGGGCGGTTTTGGTGTTGGAGAACGCCAGCCCGGCCTTGAGCGCCGCCAGGGCCATGCGCGAACGCAGTTCCTGGTTGGCTAGGTCATGGCGTAGTAACGGCAGGCATTGGAGGATGTCCTCGATGGCCGCCACGGCAAAAGTGTCGGAGATTGGGTTGGCGTTGACGTTCCAGATCGACTCCAGGGCGTGGGACAGTGCGTCGAGCCCGGTGGAGACTGTGACCGAGGCCGGCACCGTGAGCATCAACTGCGGGTCGATGATGGCGATGCGGGGCCAGGTGCACTCTAGGTGCAGCGAGTATTTTTTCTGGCTCCGGGCGTCCCAAATGGTCGCCCAGGGTGTTACTTCGCTACCGGTGCCGGCGGTGGTGGGCACCGCGATCAGGGTTTTGCAACGGGCCGGCACAAAAGGCTGGCCGCTGGCCAACAGGGCCAGCAGTTCATCGAAATGACCGGATTCGGTACCCACAATCAGCGCTTTGGCGGTATCGATGGCGCTGCCACCGCCCACGGCGACGACCACGTCGCAGTCGCCCGCCTGCTGCCAGAACCGTTCATAGGTGGCGCGCAACTGCGCCACGTCCGGGTTGGGTTGCACATCCTCGATCACGTACACCAGGCGTTCGCCCAGCAGCTGCGCAAGGCGCTGCACCAGGCCCAGGGCGCGGGCTTCGGGGAAGGTCACGAGGGCCACGCATTGATGGGCGGTGATGTCGGCCAGTTCCAGCAGGCTACCCCAGCCGAAACGGGTATCAACCGGGTTGTGGAATCGAGCGGTCATGGCGGGTCCTTTATTGTTGTTGGCGCAAGTGGCCCCGCACTTGGGGGCCGACGACAACAGCTCACATCGATCATTGGCAGTCTTGAATCGGCCCGGCCGAAACGGCGCACGCCGGTTCAATGGCTGGCACCGCGCTGGATGGCGTTACGCAGCCGGCTAGAGAGCGCGTCGGCGAGGATCACCATTACGGTTATGACGAGGATGCAGGTGGCGGTCTCCTGGTATTTGAACAACTTGAGGCTGCTGACCAGCTCAAACCCCAGCCCGCCGGCACCGACCATGCCCAGCACGGTGGCCGACCGCAGGTTGACCTCGAAACGGTAGAGCACCACGGCGATCCACGCCGTGATGACTTGCGGCAAGACGCCGAACACGATCACTTGCAGGGGCCGCGCGCCGGTGGCCTGGAGCGCCTCGATGGGGCCCTGGTCGATTTCCTCGATGCTCTCGGCAAAAAATTTGCCGAGCATGCCCAGGCCGTGCAACGCCAGGGCCAATACGCCGGGAAAAGGCCCAAGACCGACGGCGGAGACGAAAATCAGCGCCAGGATCAACTCGTTGATGCTGCGGGTGAAGTTGAGAAACTGCCGCGTGGCATGGAACACCAGGCGATTACGGCTCAGGTTGCGTGCCGCCAGGAACGACAGCGGAATGGCCAGCAACACGCCGAGCAAGGTGCCCCAGATCGCGATTTGCAGGGTTTCCACCGCCGGGGCCAGCAACCTGGGCAGGATGCTCAGGTCCGGTGGCACGGTGCGCGCGAGAAAGTCACCGATCTGCGGCAGGCCCGAAGCCAGTTCCCCGACGCTGAGCTGCGCGCCCCGGGCACTCCAGTGCAGGATCATCACCACCGCGAGCACCAGTGCGCCGGTGCCCAGCCAGCCACGTGCGCCCTGGGGCAGCGCAACGGTCCAGAGATAGTTGTGCGGTTTCATATTCAGCCCCTCAGTTCGCGCAGTAGGTCATGGCAGGCAGTGGCGCCGCAGGCTGCATAGGCTGGCCTGGATAGATGCGTTGCAAATCGGCTTCGCCCAGGCCTTGGGGGCTGCCGTCGTACACCAGGCTGCCGTGGGCCAGGCCGACAATCCGGTCGCCGAACTCCCGGGCGTATTCGACCTGGTGCAGGTTACACACCACGGTGATGCCCAGTTCGCGACTGGCATCGCGCAGGTACTGCAACACCAGGCGCGCCGTCTTGGGGTCCAGGCTGGCCACCGGTTCGTCGGCGAGGATCACCTTCGGTCGTTGGGCCAGGGCGCGGGCGATGCCCACGCGCTGCATCTGCCCGCCGGACAGCGCATCGGTGCGTTGGTGGGCCTTGTGGTCCAGTTCGACCCGGGCCAGGCATTGCATGGCCAGCTCGATATCCTCGCGGCGAAACAGATGCAGCACCGAGGCCAGGGTCGAGACTGCGCCAAGGCGCCCGGTCAGTACGTTTTTCAACACGCTCAGGCGCGGCACCACGTTGTGGTGCTGGAAGATCATTGCCACCTGTTGGCGCAGCAGGCGCGGGTCGGCGCAGGCCAACGCATCGATGCCCGCCACCTGCAAGGTGCCGGAGTCGGCCCGGGCCAGGCGATTGATACAGCGCAGCAAGGTGGACTTACCGGCGCCGGACTGGCCCAGCACTACCACGAATTCGCCGGCATCCACCTGCAGGTCGATGCCGCGCAACACCGGGTTGCTGCCGAAGTGCTTGGTCAGTTGGCCGATGCGGATCATTTCATCCTCCGCAAATCGAGATCGAGCACCTTGGCGGTGTCGCGAACCACGTCATAGGCACCATCGTGGGTGGGCTGGAAACCGTCGAGCACACCCTGGTCGCCCCACGGCACGTCCTTGATCGCTGCCAGTGCAGCAGCGACCTTGAGTTTGAGGGCCGGGTCCAGGTCCTTGCGCCAGACCATGGGCGACTCGGGAATTGCCCGCGAACTCCACACCTGTTGGAAGTCGTCCTGCTTGACCACGCCTTTGGCCACGGCGCTGGCGAAAATCCGGTCGGCCACGGCGGCGGCGTCTACCTTGCGGTTCTCCACGGCGAGGATGCTGGCGTCATGGGAGCCAGAGAAAATCACCCGGGAAAACAGTTCGGCAGGGACAAAACCGGCCTGCTCCAACCCGGCCTTGGGAAACAGGTGCCCGGACGCGGAGCTAGGGTCCACAAAGGCAAAGGTTCGGCCCTTGAGGTCGGCCAGTTCACGGATGCCACTGTCCTTGCGCGCCAGGATCACGCTCTTGTAGGCGCTTTGCCCGGTTTTCTTGGTCACGGCCACGGCGAACGCCTCGACCTCGGCCACTGAGGTCGCCAGCACGTAGGAGAAAGGGCCTAGGTAGGCGACGTCGAGCTTGCCGGCGCGTAAGGCTTCGATGATGCCGTTGTAATCCGTGGCGACAAAGGGCACCACCGGCATGCCCAGTTGCTGTTCCAGGCTACTGAGCACTTGCTTGCTGGATTCGATCATCGCCTGGGAATCCTCGGAGGGAATCAGGCCGATGGTCAGTTGATCCTTGGCAGTCGCCACGCTGGCCGCACCCAGAGACAACAGGGCGAGGCTGACGACACGCAAAAAACGGGAGACAGGTTTCATGGCATTCCAGGAGGTTGTGGGCAGTGACCACAGGCTAGGAGTGTCACGTGACAGTCATAGGATCAATTCAATATGGGTTTGCTGGGTTAACTATTGATGGAGTCTATGGATGTCGAACGCCAAGCTGCGTGCCTTCCTCGCTGTGGCGCGTCACGGCAGTTTCAGTGCCGGGGCGCGTGCCCTGGGCCTGAGCCAGCCGACGCTGACCACTCAGGTGCAACACCTGGAGCACCAGCACGGCGTGGAGTTGTTCCACCGTCGTGGGCGGCGTATCGAGTTGTCTGATGTGGGGCGCCAGTTGCTACCCATTGCCCAGGCCCTGGAAGCGCTGGACCTGGAGGCCCAGCACCTGCTGCGCGACTCGGGGCGCCTGGACAGTGGCCAGCTCAAGTTGGGGGCCGTGGGGCCGTTCCACGTGATCGAGATGGTCGATGGCTACCGCCAGCGCTACCCGCGTATCGAGGTGTCGATCCGGGTGGGTAACTCGGCCCAGGTATTGGCGGATCTCAAAAACTACGCCACCGACATCGCGGTGCTGGCCGGCCGCCATGATGATCCGGCGCTGAGTTCGGTGCTCTACGCGCGCCACGCTGTGGTGCTGTTTGTCCATCACGAACACCCTCTGGCCCGGCGCGGCCAGGTGTCGTTGCAGGAACTGGAAGGCCAGCCCCTGCTGCAACGCGAGCGCGGTTCAACCACCCGTGCGGTGATGGAGCAGGCCTTGGCCGCTGCCGGGGTGGTGCCGCGGGTGGCTATGGAAATCGGCAGCCGTGAGGCCCTGCGTGAAGCGGTGGTGCGAGGCATGGGCCTGGGCACGGTGTCGGAGGCGGAGTTTATCGCCGACCCGCGCATCCGCATGGTCCGCCTCGAGGGCGACCCGGTGTACACCGAGACTTACCTCTATTGCCTGGCCGAGCGTCGTGCCAGTCGCCTGACGTCGTCGTTTTTCGAGGCCGTCCAAGGTTGATTGTGTTGCCCTATGGGTAGACCGTGCCGCCCTGGCGTTTCGCCGCTACAATGCGCGCCTCGACCGTGACAAGCCTGACTAAAAAAATATGTCCCTGCCCAAACATCATCTGGAACTGCTCAGCCCCGCCCGTGACGTGGCGATCGCCCGCGAAGCCATCCTCCATGGCGCCGACGCGGTGTACCTTGGGGGCCCCAGTTTTGGCGCCCGCCACAACGCCTGCAACGAGGTGAGCGATATCGCTGCCCTGGTGGAGTTCGCCCGGCGCTACCACGCCCGGGTGTTCACCACCCTCAACACCATCCTGCATGACAACGAATTGGAACCAGCGCGCAAGCTGATCCACCAGTTGTACGACGCGGGGGTGGATGCGTTGATCGTTCAGGACCTGGGGGTGATGGAGCTGGATATCCCGCCCATCGAGCTGCATGCCAGCACCCAGACCGACATCCGCACCCTGGAGCGGGCGAAGTTCCTCGATCAGGCCGGCTTCTCCCAATTGGTGCTGGCCCGCGAGCTCAATTTGCAAGAGATCCGCGCCATCGCCGAAGAGACTGACGCGGCGATCGAGTTCTTCATCCACGGCGCGCTGTGCGTGGCGTTTTCCGGGCAGTGCAATATTTCCCACGCACAGAATGGCCGCAGCGCCAACCGTGGCGACTGCTCCCAGGCCTGCCGCTTGCCCTACACCCTCAAGGACGACCAAGGCCGGGTGGTGGCGTTTGAAAAGCACCTGTTGTCGATGAAAGACAACAACCAGAGCGCCAACCTGCGCGAGTTGGTGGAGGCTGGCGTGCGCTCGTTCAAGATCGAGGGGCGCTACAAGGACATGGGCTATGTGAAAAACATCACCGCCTACTACCGCCAACGCCTGGACGGCATTCTCGAAGACCGCCCGGACCTGGCGCGGGCGTCCAGCGGCCGCACCGTGCACTTTTTCCTGCCGGACCCGGAAAAGACCTTCCACCGTGGCAGCACCGATTACTTCGTCAGCGAGCGCAAGATCGACATTGGCGCCTTCGATTCGCCCACGTTCACCGGGCTGCCGGTGGGTGTGGTGGAGAAGGTCGGCAAGCGTGATATGCAGGTGGTGACCTCTGAGCCGCTGTCCAACGGCGACGGCCTGAATGTGCTGGTCAAGCGTGAAGTCGTGGGTTTTCGCGCCAATATCGCCGAACCTAAAGGCGAGTTCGAGGAAGAAGGCCAGAAGCGCTATCGCTACCGCGTCGAGCCCAACGAAATGCCCGAGGGCCTGCACCGCTTGCGGCCCAGCCACCCGCTTAACCGCAACCTGGACCACAACTGGCAGCAGGCCTTGCTCAAGACCTCCGCCGAGCGCCGCATCGGTATAGCCTGGAGTGCCCGTTTACGCGAGGACAGCCTGCAGCTGATTGCCACCAGCGAGGAGGGCATCAGCGCCAGCGCCGCCCTGCAAGGCCCCTTCGGCGTGGCCAACAAGCCGGAACAGGCCCTGGAGCAACTCCATGACCTGCTGGGGCAACTGGGCACCACCGAATACCACGCCACCGCCATCCGCCTCGACGCGCCACAGGCGTTCTTCATCCCCAACTCCCAGCTCAAGGCCTTGCGCCGCGAAGCGATCGAGGCCCTGAGCGCCGCACGCGTCCAGGCCCACCCGCGCGGTGGCCGCAAGGCCGAGAGCACGCCGGCGCCGGTTTACCCGGAATCGCACCTGTCGTTCCTGGCCAACGTCTACAACCACAAGGCCCGTGAGTTCTACCACCGCCACGGGGTCAAGTTGATCGACGCGGCGTTCGAGGCCCATGAGGAAACCGGCGAAGTGCCGGTGATGATTACCAAACACTGCCTGCGTTTCTCCTTCAACCTGTGCCCCAAACAGGCCAAGGGTGTCACCGGGGTGCGCACCAAAGTGGCGCCGATGCAGTTGGTGCACGGCGATGAAGTGCTGACCCTGAAGTTCGACTGCAAACCCTGCGAAATGCACGTGATGGGCAAGATCAAGGGCCACATCCTCGACCTGCCGCTGCCGGGCAGCGGCGTGCAGCAAGTGGTGGGTCACTTCAATCCGGATGACGTGATCTTCCGCTCGCCGCACTGAGCCTCACGCTGACGGCGGTACACAGAGGTTGTCTGTACCGCCGTCATCGCGGGCAAGGCCCGCTCCCACAAGTGAATTGTGGTGTGGGCTGGATTTTCATTTTCCTCTGGGGGAGCGAGCCTGCTCGCGATGGCGGCACTGAGTTGCGGTGACGAATGGTAGAGGTAAGCCAGTTGCTCCCACAGGGGTTCATTGGCAAGTAGGCAACTAAGCCTTTATTGTCGGTCGCGCTCTCTTTAGTACTGTTTTGTAGTTGTCCCCGGGTCAAAGCCTTGAATATCTGCAACTATTCAGGGGCTGGCCAGCGCACACAATAAAAACAAGGAGAGAGCAGATGTTGGGATATTGGTCGCACTACAGTAAGGACTATATAACGATACTTATGGTGCTCACGACGTGCTTCTTCGCACTGCCGATTTTTATCGCGCCGCTGCGGTGGGCACGGCTGATGCGCTGGGTGGTGCCTGAAGAAAAACACCTGGCCATCTACTTTGGCCGCTGCCTGGGGGCGTTCATTCTGGTGGTGGAGGCCACGATGTTGCGTTCGGCAACGACCGGCACCCATTTCAGTTATGCCTTTGATGTGTTGTTTGTGGTGTTTACTTTAATGGCACTGGTACATATCTATGGTGCGCTGCGTAAGATCCAGCCTATTACAGAAACTATCGAGATCGGTTTCTGGTTACTGTTGTTAGTGTTGAATACGTTGTTTTATCCCATGAACACTCTTGTGCTGTAGCGCCGTGCAGGCGCCAGGCTGGCCTGGCGCCTGCGGGCCTTATTGCTCCAGGCCCTCCACCGAACGGTGAATGACGCGGGCCTTGACCTCATAGGCGTAGCCCGTCAATTGCGCTTCGTGCTGTTGCAGGATCTGCCGCAGCCGCGCCAGGGCCTGGGCATCGGCGCTGTTGCCCGCCAGGTCCAGGCGCTGGGCGATCTGCGACAGTTCGACGGCTGACCAGCGCAAGTCCGAGGCGACTTCGTGCAGGTCGCGCCGCAGGTTCTGTTCCGGGGTATTGAGTCGCATGGTGATCTCCTCCAGGTTTGCTGTGGGCCCGGCCTAATCCTCTTGGGCAAGGTTGGCCAACCCTGCCGGCCGGGCGCGTTCTAAAACCTTAGCCCCTGGGGCGGCGCGGGTAGGGCCGTTGGTCTGCTAGTTGGCGGGCACCTATGCCCAGTTGTGGCAGCAAGCCTGCTCGCGTTAGCCATCAACCCGCCGCCCACGATGCGAGCACGGCGTGCGGGTGCTACAGTCACGCCCTTTTCTTGGGGGAGGTGGCACATGCGGTTAGTGATGGGAGCGTTGGCCCTGGTGATGTTGGCTGGGTGCGCGGCGCCGGCGATGAACGAGGCCCGTAGCAAAAAGCCTTACAAAACCTTGGCGTCGAGCAAAGAGGCACAGGTGGTTGCGCAATGTGTGCAATTTGCCTGGCAGGACGAAGCGGTGTTCGGCGTGGACGCCAGCGGTTTCCTCGAGCCCGGCCAGGCCGGGGGCTACACGGTGTATACGGTGGCCGCCAAGTATTTTGTCGATGTGCACGGCGAAGCGGGCGCCACCCGCGTCAATTACTACGCGGGCACCGATGATTGGCCGGCCAAGCGCCGGCTGGCGGCCCTGGCCACTTGCCTCTAGGTTTCACCGAAAGCGGGGCAGGCGCGGTTCCTGAGGCTGGAGGGACGTGAGCGCGCGGGTCACCTGCGGTGTTTCGCGCTCGATTTCGCGCAGCCGGTCGCGCACGCGCAGTGCAGTGGGATGGCCGCCCTGGCGGTCAACCCAGTCGGCGATTTCCTTGCAAGCGGCCGCCAGGCGCAACTGACGTTGCTCCAGCAGGGTCAATACCGTGGTGATGGACTCTTTCTCGGACATGTGCAGCACCTCCATCCAATGTGTCGCGCGGCGGATTGGGCGCAAGGCCCGGATTTGCGAGCCTGCGTCGATGGGGCTGTTCCTTCAGCTGCGTTGAGTATAGACGGGCAAAAGGCCAGCGTTCACCACGCCTAGCGGGGCACGACGTGCTGGCTGGCGAGGTTCAAGCGCAAGCATTCCTTCTTTGCATCGGCCAGTTCGTCATAGCCGTCGCCAATGAAGCCCTGGGTGCGGGTATCGAGCACCCGGTACCAGTCCTGCGGCACCGCGTTTTGATCCGCTTCGCCCGCACGACGGCCGCGGATGCGGAACTTGTTGCAGCGCTTGACGATGAAAATGTCTTCCATGGCGACACCTCTCTACTTCTGGCCCCCCTCACTATAGAAGCGGGCCGCGAAGCTGCAATGATCGGCGTCAGCCCCCGTGATCGGCCGCACGCAAATGCCAGCCACTGGTTTGCCATGTCAAGTGGTGGGTGGGCGCGAGGGCGGCGATGAAATCCTCATCGTGGGACACCACCACCATCGCCGCCGGGCAGGTTGCCAAAGCTTGCTCGATGGCCTCCAGCGACTCCAGGTCCAGGTGATTGGTCGGTTCGTCCAGCAGCAGTAATTGCGCCGGCGTGCGCCGCCAAAGGGCTAGCGCCAGCGCTGCCTTGAGGCGTTCACCGCCGCTCAGGTGCGCGCAGGGTTGCACCACGCGGGCGGCGTCGAGTTGCAACAGCGCCAGGCGCGTGCGCAACTCGCCTTCGTCAAGGGTGGTCTGGGGGCCGAGCTGCTCGAGGATCGAACGTTGGTCGTCCAGCAGGGCCAGCGCTTGGTCGAGATAGGCGTGAGGCACGTGGGTGGTGCAGCGGCCGCCAATGGGCGCCAGGACACCGGCCAGCATCTTCAATAAGGTGGATTTGCCACAGCCATTGGGGCCATTGACGGCGATGCGCACCGGGCCGTGGACCGTGCAGGTGAGGCGGCTGCCGGGCTCGTTGGGCGCCAGCCAGGGCAATTGGGCGTCCACCAGGGTGAAGACCTGCCGCGCTGCTGGCACGGCGCTACCAGGCAGGGTGAACAGAGTGCTGGGGCGTTCGATGACCTGGCTGTAGGCCTGACGTACCTGGGCGTCGAGGTCGCTTTGGCGGGCCTGATGAGCGTGGCGCACATGGCCCATGATGTCCTTGGCCGCGCCTTTCATCCCGGCCCGCTCCGGGCGCGAGATATTGGCGGTGTCGGCGTTTTTACGCGAGGCGGCGGCGCGGCGCTGGATGGTGTCGTGCTCCCGTTGCTGACGCTTGCGCTCGCGGCTGCGTTCGTCGCGGGCGTGTTCCAGGGCCGCTTGGGCGGCAGTGTGTTGGGCCTCGCGTTGGGCCTGGAACAGCGCATAGTCACCGCCATAGTTGCGCAGGCCACGGGGCGTGAGCTCGACAATCCGCTGCACTTGGCGCAGCAGTTGGCGGTCATGGCTGATAACCAGCAAGCCGCCGCGCCACTGCGCCATCATCTGCAACAGCCAGGCCCGGCCAGCGCGGTCGAGGTGGTTGCTGGGCTCATCGAGGATCAATAGCGCGGTGTTGCCAAGGAATGCGCCGAGCAGGCCGATCCGCGCCAATTGCCCGCCACTGAGGCCATCGGCGTGCTGCTCGGGGCTGATCTGTTCCAGACCGGCCGCGTCCAGGCCCGCACGCACCCGTTGCGCCAGGTCCCAACGGTCGTCGACCCGTTCCAGGTCTTCAGGATTCGCTTGGCCTGCGGCCATGCGTGCCAACGCGTGCAGCACATCGGCAACACCCATCAGTTGCGCCACGCTCTGGTCCTGCGCCTGGGCGGGGAGTTGCGGCACATAGGCCACCGCTGCGAAGCGGCTGATGGCGCCGCCAGAGGGCGTCAACTGCCCGGCGATCAAGCGTGCGAGCAGGCTTTTGCCCACGCCATTGCGCCCGACCAGGGCGGTGGGGCGAGAGTCGAGGGTCAGGGACAGGTCATCGAACAGGGTCTGGCCATGGGCGAACTGGAAACAGACCCGATGCAGGGAAACGAGGGTGGGCAGCCGCGTGACGTCAGTCATCAGCACCTCCATAAAATGCGCAAAAGGCCAACAAGCGCCTGGGGCGGCTTGTTGCGAATACATTTTGGAAGGCTTAGAAGTTCACGTCGGCGTTCATCCAGCGGGCGGGAAAAGGGGGCCAGCCTAACCTGGCTGGCAATAGGCCTGCAAGCGTCGGGGGCTTAAGCCAGCACCGCTACCGCCTTGATCTGCGCCCACAGCGCTTGCCCCGGGTGCAACTGCAACTGATCGCGGGAATAGCGGGTGATCCGCGCCAGTAACGCGGTGCCGGCGGCGTCCAGGCGTACCAGCACATGGGCGCTGTTGTCAGCAGGGGTCTCTTCGACCACCGTGACCGGCAGGCGATTGAGGATGCTGCTCTGCCCACTGTCCTGCAGGCTCAGGCTGACGTCCCGGGCCTGGATTTTGACCCGCAGGGTGCGGCCATTGGCCACTGGGCCGTGGGTGACGCGGATGCTCGACACGCTGCCGGGAAGCTGCAGGGTCAGCAGTTGGTAAGCCGGGTCGTAGGTGTGTACCTGGCCTTCGATAATGACCCCGGCGTCATCGCCCAGGGCCAAGGGCAAGTCCAGGCGCGCCAGGGTCTGGGCGATAGGGCCGCTGGCCAGGGCCTTGCCCTGTTCCAGCAGGACGATATGGTCGGCCAGGCGCGCCACTTCGTCCTGGGAATGGCTGACGTACAGGATCGGGATGTCCAACTCGTCGTGCAGGCGTTCCAGGTACGGCAGGATTTCGCTTTTACGCTGGCTGTCCAGGGCCGCGAGGGGCTCGTCCATCAGCAAAATCCGCGGGCTGGTGAGCAAGGCACGGGCGATGCCCACGCGCTGGCGTTCACCGCCGGACAAATGCTGCGGGTGGCGCTCCAGCAGGTGGCCGATGCCCAGCAACTGAGTGGCCTGGGCCATGTCCACCCGGCGCTGGGCGCGGGGAATGCGGCGCAGGCCGAACGCCAGGTTGGCCCGCACCGACAGGTGGGTGAACAGGCTCGCTTCCTGGAACACATAGCCCAGGGCCCGTTTGTGCGGCGGCACGAAACGCTGGTTGGCGCTGTCCTGCCAGATTTCATCGTTGACCTGGACAAAGCCTTGCTGGGCTTTTTCCAGGCCGGCGATGCAGCGCAGACAGGTGGTTTTGCCGGACCCGGAGTGGCCGTACAGCGCGGTGATGCCGCGCCCGGGCAATTGCAGGTCGACATCCAGGGACAAATCGGGGTAGCTCACCTTCAGGCGGGCGTGAATCAGGGTGGTCATCGCTCAGCTCCAGCCGGCTTTGGTCTGGCGGCTTGAGTAGAGCGCCAGCAGGATCAGGAACGAGAACACCAGCATCGCGCCGGCCAGCCAGTGGGCTTGGGCATACTCCATGGCCTCGACGTGGTCGTAGATTTGCACCGAGACCACGCGGGTTTTTTCCGGGATATTGCCGCCGATCATCAGCACCACGCCGAATTCGCCCACGGTGTGGGCAAACCCGAGGATGGCGGCGGTGATGAAACCGGGGCGAGCCAGGGGCAGGGTTACGCTGAAAAAAGTGTCCCAGGGGTTGGCGCGCAGAGTCGCCGCCACTTCCAGCGGCCGGGTACCGATGGCCGAGAAGGCGTTTTGCAGCGGCTGCACGACAAACGGCATGGAGTACACCACCGAGCCGATCACCAACCCGGTGAAACTGAACGTCAGGGTGCCCAGGCCCAAGGACTGGGTGAATTGGCCGAGAACGCCGTTGGGCCCCAGCGTCAGCAGCAGGTAGAAGCCGATCACGGTCGGCGGCAGCACCAGGGGCAGGGCGACAATCGCGCCGATGGGGCCGCGCAGCCAGGAACGGGTGCGCGACAGCCACAGGGCAATCGGAGTGCCGATTATCAGCAGGATCACCGTGGTCAGCGACGCCAGTTTCAGGGTCAACCAGATGGCGGCAATGTCAGCACTCGAGAGCGGCATTTAGAGCTGGTAGCCGTAGGACTTGATGACGGTGGCGGCTTTCGGGCCTTTGAGGTAGTCGACCAGGGCCTGGGCGGCGGGGTTGTCCTTGCCTTTGTTGAGGATCACCGCGTCCTGTTTGATCGGCTCGTGCATGGCTGCCGGCACGATCCACGCCGAACCGCTGGTGACTTTGCCATCCTTGTAGATCTGCGACAGCGCCACGAAACCCAGCTCAGCGTTGCCGGTGGAGACGAATTGGTAGGCCTGGGTGATGCTCTGGCCTTCGACGAGCTTGGCCTTGAGCTGCTCCGTCAGGTTCAACTTGGCCAGCACCTGGGTAGCGGCAAGGCCGTAGGGCGCAGCCTTGGGGTTGGCGATGGACAGGTGTTTGAACTGGTTTTTTTGCAGCACCTTGCCCTCGCCGTCGACATAGCCGTCCTTGGCCGACCACAGGGCCAATGTGCCGATGGCGTAGGTGAAGCGCGAGCCCTTGACCGTGTCGCCCTCGCTTTCGAGTTTTTGCGGTGTGGTGTCATCGGCGCTGAGGAACACCTCGAACGGCGCACCGTTTTTGATCTGGGCGTAGAACTGGCCGGTGGCGCCGTAGGCAATCACCAGTTTGTGTCCGGTGTCTTTTTCAAAATCTGCCGCAATCGCCTGCACCGGGGCGGTGAAGTTGGCCGCGACCGCCACTTGCACTTCGTCGGCCTGGGCCGGGCCAAAGGCGCAGAGGGCCAGCAGCGAAGCCAGGCATGTGGGGGCAAAACCAGAGACGCGAATAGTCATGTACAGCTCCGTGGCGAGGGTAGGCGGGCAGCGATTTATTAGAGGTAGGCCGCACCGGACTGGGGGATTAACGCTATGTAGTCGAATATATAGCGAATGGCCGCTAAACGGAACCGCATGGATTGCCGCACCCGTGGGCGCGGCGGTGGGTTTTCAGCGCCGTATCAGCAGCGCTAGGGCTTCGGCGGCCAGGCGCCGGGTCAACTCGGCGCTCGATTGCTCCACACCCAGGCGCAAGGCCTGGCCGGACCAGAGGTTGCCGAATTCGCCTTCGCGTTCGGCCCGCAGTGGCATCAGTGCGCCGCCGGCGAGGGGGAAGGCCGGCGCCTTGGGGTTCATCGGCCCCAATTCACGCATGACGCGGTTGACAATGCCCCGGGCCGGGCGCCCGGTGAACAGGTTGGTCAGCGCGGTCGCACTCTCGGGGGCGCTGCGCAGGGCATGGCGGTGGCTCGCATTGACCTTGGCTTCGGGGGTGAACAGGTAGGCGGTGCCCACTTGCACCGCCGAGGCGCCCAGCATGAACGCCGCCGCGATGCCCCGGCCATCGGCGATCCCGCCCGCAGCGATCACGGGCACACTCACGGCGTCGACGATTTGCGGCACCAGCGCCAGGGTGCCGACCTGGGTGTTGAGATCGTTGCTCAAGAACATCCCGCGATGCCCGCCCGCCTCGTAGCCCATGGCGATGATCGCGTCACAGCCCTGCTGCTCCAGCCAGGAGGCCTCAGCGACGGTGGTGGCCGAGGACAGCACCTTGGCGCCGGTGGCCTTGACCCGCTCCAGCAGGGATTTTTCCGGCAGGCCGAAGTGGAAACTGACGACGGCCGGGCGGAATTCTTCCACCACCTCGCACGCCGCATTATCGAAAGGCGCACGGTTGGACACAGGCGTCGGGGCGTCAGGGTCCAGGCCCAGTTCCCGGTAGTAGGGCGCCAGCAGTTGTTTCCATTGCGCTGCGCGCTGAGGGTCGGCGGGGGCGTTCTGATGGCAGAAGAAGTTCAGGTTCAGCGGTTTGGCGTGCTGCTGGCCCAGGCTGGTCAGTTCTTGGCGCAATTGCTCGACGCTCAACATCGCCGCCGGCAGCGAGCCCAAGGCCCCCGCCTGGCCGGCCGCAATAACCATCGCCTGGGTGGTTGCGCCCGCCATGGGCGCCTGGATGATCGGCAGGTCAATGCCGAGCAGGTCGAGAATGCGGGTGTCCGGCCACTGGCTCATATCGGGGAGGGCTCCGAGGTCAAATTGAAGAGGACGACGGAGCGTTTGTAGCAGGAGTGGCTGGCATAAAGCCAGCGATGCGGCGGGTTACAGCGCTTTGCTGACGCTGATATCGCTGAGCACATCGTCACCGTCGCCGTGAATGGCCTTGAGCGCTGCCTCGGCTTCTTCCTGGCTGCCGGTGGCCAGTTGGGCGAACTCGAAGCGCCGCTCGCCATTGAGTTTGTATTTGATGACGTACTTGGTGGTCTGGGCCATGGTCGTTCCTCTGGTTCGGTTTAGCGCAGTTTCGAGCTGGAGCGGCGCACGATGCGGATCGAATGGGTCAGGGTGGGCTTGCGCGTCACGCTGATGGCGCGGTTGGTCACGGTGTCGATGGTGATGTTCCAGAAACCGGTGCTCGGCGCGGTGATCTTGGCCGGGAACTGGTCGAAGGCGCCACCGTGGTAGGTGTGGCGGCCGCCGTTCTTGAAGCTGCGGAAGTTGGCGTCGTTCATCAGGCGGATATTGCAGGTCTGGGAGCACTCGATGATGACGATATCGTCTTCGTTGAGGTGCTCGCGCTGGTGGATAAATTTCATGGGCGCCTCCAGAAGGGCTCTTTTTGCAGTCAAAACAATGGCCCGCAGTTTATCAGCACAGACGGCGGATTATCTGGCCAGCAGCAGTGGCCTGAAGAAAATAAGCGCCGATTGCGAAGGTTTATGCGGAGAAAAGCAGGCTTTACGCTGTCCGAGCGTCTTTATCGGAGGTTTTGTATGAAGCGGCTTGTGTGGATTCTGGCCTTGGCCATGGGCGGTTGCGCGACGGTGTCGGATATCCGCCAGGCGCCACCGACCCTGGCGGTGATTTCAGGGAAGGAGCCCAAAGCCTACGGCCAATGCGTGGTCGAACGCCTGGCAGATAGCCGCGGGGCCATGCAAATGGAGCCGTACAAGGGCGGCATCCGGATTATCGTGGCGCAGAAACTGTCCATGGGGCCGGCAGCCATCCTGGAAATCGACGACCGCTCTGGCGGTAGCAGCATCAAGCTCTACGAGCGCATGTCCAACATGCCGCTACGCCCGCAGGATGTGCGCGAGGCCGCTACAGCCTGTATTTCTGGCTGACGGTGAGCGCGGGCATCCGATAAACTGTGGCAAATTTGCATCAATGCCGCCCAAGGCCTGCTTTGGGCGGCATTGTTTTTGGAGCAGCCAACATGAAACGTGAACACGTCACGCAACGGCATGCCGAGGGTCATATCTCGGCGACCCATGTGATTCAAAATCCGGCGAACTCCGGGGAATGGATCGTATTTTTCAAGAAAAGCGCTGGGCGCAGTTTTTTCCTGGTGGACGACAACGATGAGGTCGAGTCCTTCGCTCGCCTCGACGACTTGATCGAAGTGGTGCGCGGGTTGGGGATCAAGTTCGCGGAAATCCATATGTAGAAGGCCCAGGGCCTTTTACTTGCAAACGACCACCACGCTACGGCCCTTGAAGTTGCCCACGTCCACGCCCAGGGTCTTGTCGCTTTCCGGCACCGATGGGGTGCCGTCGGTGCCGATGATGTTGTAGCCGGTCCCGGCGCAAGACGCATCGGCCTTCTCATAGCAGGTGGCCCAGGAATTGGCTTCGCCTGAGCAATCAATCGTCAGCCCCTGCTGGCCGTTGTTCAGGTAGGTTTTTTCGGCCGTGGCGCAACCGCTCAATGTGACCGCGAAGGCGCAGATAAACAGGGCTTTTTTCATGTGTCGATTCATCCGGATGCTGAAGTCGCCGCGGGCGCGGCAAATACCTTTGCGCAGGCTATAGCCAAAGGCCATTTACGTACAGGCAAATACGCCGGGGCGTTGCGGGGAGCAAGGCCCTGGCGCGGGCATCAGGACTGTGGGTTCTTGCGTTTGCGGGTGAACGCAGTGGGCTGGTCTTGCAGCACGCTGGCCACTTCGATGGCCAGTTCCTGGGTGGGGAAGGGGCCGGCGATGTTTTCGCCGCCAACGCTGTCTACCCACCATTGGCCGTCTTTGGCCTGGTTGATCTGGTAACCGTTAACACTTTTTGTTGCCGACATCTAATCTGTCTCGTTGGTTGAATCAGGGGCGCAATGATAGCCCCAAATTCGCGCTCATGGCATTTCGTCGCAGGTGTGCGGCCCTTTATAGCGGTACGGCAGGAACTTACGGGCGGATTATTTCTCTATGTTGACATCGGTTCGCCATCGCAGGCCATTGTAAGCTCTACCGCGCCTGATTAGACTGCGCCAAAATTCGTCCATACAGCCCTTTCAAGGACTCATATGATTAAGAAATGCTTGTTCCCAGCAGCCGGCTACGGCACTCGCTTCTTGCCAGCGACCAAAGCCATGCCCAAGGAAATGCTGCCGGTGGTCAACAAGCCACTGATCCAGTATGGCGTCGAAGAAGCGCTGGATGCCGGCCTGACCGAGATCTCCATCGTCACCGGTCGCGGCAAGCGGGCGCTGGAAGACCATTTCGATATCAGCTATGAGCTGGAAAACCAGATCAAGGGCACGGATAAAGAGAAGTACCTGGTCGGCATCCGCAAACTGCTGGACGAGTGTTCTTTTTCCTACACCCGCCAAACCGAAATGAAAGGCCTTGGCCACGCGATTCTGACCGGCCGCCCACTGATTGGCGACGAGCCTTTCGCCGTGGTACTGGCGGACGACCTGTGCGTCAACCTGGAAGGCGACGGCGTGCTGACCCAGATGGTCAAACTGTACAAACAGTACCGTTGCACCATCGTGGCGATCCAGGAAGTCGATCCGCAGGAAACCCACAAGTACGGCGTGATCGCCGGCGACCTGATCGGTGATGACCTGTACCGCGTACGCAACATGGTCGAGAAACCAAAACCCGAAGATGCGCCGTCGAACCTGGCGATCATCGGCCGTTACATCCTGACCCCGGACATCTTCAAGCTGATCGAAGAAACCGAGCCGGGCAAGGGCGGTGAAATCCAGATCACCGATGCCCTGATGAAGCAGGCGCAGGACGGTTGCGTCATTGCCTACAAGTTCAAAGGCACGCGCTTTGACTGCGGCGGCGCAGAAGGCTACATCGAAGCGACCAACTTCTGCTTCGAACACTTCTACAAGACTGGCAAGGCCTACTGATACGTTCAGGCTGTGCTGTCAGGAAAAGCCACCTTCGGGTGGCTTTTTCATTTTTGATCACCAGGCCCCTTACGGCGCTGGCCGAAAAAAATACAGCGGGTATGCTGCTTGCCTGCCGAGGAGAATGAAATGGCCTACGATTTTGACCTTTATGTGATTGGCGCCGGTTCCGGTGGTGTTCGGGCTGCGCGCTTTGCGGCCGGTTTTGGCGCGAAGGTGGCAGTGGCCGAAAGCCGCTACCTGGGCGGCACCTGCGTTAACGTGGGCTGCGTGCCGAAAAAACTGCTGGTGTACGGGGCGCACTTTGCCGAGGACTTTGAGCAGGCGAGCGGGTTTGGCTGGTCGTTGGGCGAAGCGAAGTTCGACTGGGCGACCCTGATCGCTAACAAAGACCGGGAAATCAACCGGTTGAACGGCATCTACCGCAATCTGCTGGTCAATAGCGGCGTGACTCTGCATGAAAGCCACGCCAAGGTGCTGGGGCCACACGAAGTGGAGGTCGACGGCCAGCGCTTCACTGCCGAGCACATCCTGATCGCCACCGGTGGCTGGCCGCAGATTCCGGATATTCCGGGCCGTGAACACGCCATCAGTTCCAATGAAGCCTTCTTCCTTAAAGCGCTGCCCAAGCGGGTGCTGGTGGTGGGCGGTGGGTATATTGCGGTGGAATTCGCTGGCATTTTCCATGGCCTGGGCGCGCAGACCACGCTGGTGTATCGCGGCGATTTGTTCCTGCGAGGCTTTGATGGCGCGGTGCGTCAGCACTTGCAGGAAGAGTTGGTCAAGCGCGGGATGGATCTGCAGTTCAATGCCGACATCGAGCGCATTGAGAAGCAGGCCGATGGCAGCCTGAATGTCACCCTCAAGGATGGCCGCCAGTTGGCCGCCGATTGCGTGTTCTACGCCACCGGTAGGCGGCCGATGCTCGACAACCTGGGCCTGGAAAACACCGGGGTCACGTTGGACAAGCGTGGCTTCATCGAGGTCAATGACCTGTACCAGAGCGCCGAGCCGTCGATCCTGGCCATTGGCGATGTGATCGGCCGCGTGCAACTGACGCCGGTGGCGCTGGCCGAGGGCATGGCGGTGGCGCGGCGGTTGTTCAAGCCTGAGCAGTACCGCCCGGTGGATTACAAGATGATCCCGACGGCAGTGTTCAGCTTGCCCACCATCGGCACTGTCGGCTTGAGCGAAGAGCAGGCCCGGGAAGAGGGCCATACGGTGCAGGTGTTCGAAAGCCGCTTCCGCCCGATGAAACTGACCCTCACCGACTGCCAGGAGCGCACCTTGATGAAGCTGGTGGTGGACGCCAAGACCGATAAGGTTCTGGGTTGCCACATGGTCGGCCCGGACGCTGGGGAGATCATTCAGGGCCTGGCCATAGCGGTGAAGGCGGGCGCGACCAAGCGTGATTTCGACGAAACCATTGGCGTACATCCTACAGCCGCTGAAGAATTCGTCACCATGCGTACACCTGTCGAGCGTTAGCTATCGCTTTGCGTCGCCGCCTCTAGCGCGGCGGCTTGCAAAGCCTGTAGCTGGGCCTCGGTGTTGGCCAGGCGCAGTTGCAATTGCTGCCCGGCCTGCTGATGTTCCGCGCTGCTGCGCTGCAGGGTCTCGCACTCCAGGCTCGCCACCCGCAGGCGTTCCTGGAGGAGGGTGCGCTCGCTGTCGCTGTGACGGGAATGCGCCATGTGTTGTTCATGCTGCTGGCGAATCTCGCTCAGTTGCTCCCGGGTCAGGCTCAGTTCCCGCAGCGTGGCGCGGTTTTCCGTGAGTAAACGTTCGTTATCGCGGTGCAACTGGGTGATTTCATCCTGGCGCACCATGGCGCTTTGCTGCGCCTGACGCACCTCCATTTGCAGTTGCTGCAACTGCCCCTCATGCCGACGCTGTTCCTGTTCGCGCTGCTCCTTGATTGCACTGCGGTAATGCTCCAGTGCATCGCGGGCGTGCAGGTGTTTTTCCTCCAATGAGCTGATCTGCTCTTGCTTGTCCTTTAGGCGCACCTGTGCGTCGCTCAACGCCTGGCTGAGGCCGGCGTTGCGGGTTTGCTCGCTTTGCAGCATCGAGTGGGTTTCCCGCAAGCGGACGCTTTCCTCGCTCAGTGCCACGCCTTGGACGTTCAATTGTTGCTGCAAGCGAGCCTGTTCGGCCGTTGCCTGGGTGAGGGTTTGTTGCAGGCTGGCGCGCTGTGCTTCAAACGCCGTTGCGGCCTCGGCAAGCGGCGCTTGGGCCTGCTCCTCCAGGCGCTGAGCCAGACGCGCGACCAGTTCTGTCAGTTCTTCATTCAGAGAGGCCGTTGCACCGGTGGGCTTCGGATCGCTGCCCTCCAGCTCTTTTAAATAGCGGTGGATGGTGGTTTTGGAGCCGGTATTGCCCATCTCGATACGTACCGCGTCGATGCTCGGGTGCTCACCCCGGGCCAGCAGGGCCAGGCGTGCCGTTTGCACCACCGCTTTGTTTATACCGCCGCGCGCCATGTCATCTCCTACGATTTCGTACTGTGGTATGTACCCTGTAATTACATACCATATCATAACCCAGCAATATTGATATCAAGGCAATAACTGGCATGGGATATACTGGTATTACCCCGTGCCAGAGTCTTTTTCGCGAGATTTGGTCCCTTTATGCCGTACACCCGCCCGGGATTTGCCCATGAGTGATCTGGATCGCTATTTACAAGCGGCCACCCGCGACAACACGCGCCGTAGCTATCGGGCGGCCATCGAGCACTTCGAGGTGACCTGGGGCGGCTTCCTGCCCGCCACCAGCGACAGTGTGGCGCGCTATCTGGTGGCACACGCCGGCGTGCTGTCGATAAACACCCTCAAGCTGCGGCTTTCGGCGCTGGCGCAATGGCACAACAGCCAAGGGTTCGCCGACCCGACCAAGGCCCCAGTGGTACGCAAGGTGTTCAAGGGCATCCGCGCGCTGCATCCGGCCCAGGAAAAACAGGCCGAACCCTTGCAGTTGCAACACCTGGAGCACGTCATCGCTTACCTGGCGTTAGAGGCCGAGCAAGCATTGGCTGGGCACGATCAGCCCCGTTTACTGCGTGCCCGGCGCGATACGGCGCTGATTCTGCTGGGTTTCTGGCGTGGCTTTCGCAGTGATGAGCTATGCCGCTTGGAGGTCGAGCAGGTGCAAGCTGTCGCCGGCGCAGGCATCACCCTCTACTTGCCCCGCAGCAAAAGTGACCGGGAGTACCAGGGCAAAACCTATCAAACCCCGGCTTTGGCGCGATTGTGCCCGGTGCAGGCCTATATCGAATGGATCACCGCCGCGGCGTTGGTGCGAGGGCCGGTGTTTCGCAGCATTGACCGCTGGGGCAACCTGGGGGACGAGCCGCTGCACGCCAACAGTGTGATCCCGCTGCTGCGCCAGGCGTTGTCGCGCGCCGGGATTGCTGCCGAGCACTACACCAGCCATTCCTTGCGCCGCGGCTTTGCCACGTGGGCACACCGCAGTGGCTGGGATTTGAAGTCGCTGATGAGCTATGTGGGCTGGAAGGACATGAAGTCCGCGATGCGCTACATAGACGCCAGCCCCTTTGTGGGCATGACGCAACTGAGCGAGCGCAGCGTGGGCGACTGACTCAAGGTTTCTTCTATTAATAAGCTGCGCTGATAGTCAAAACCAATCGGTAGCATCAGCTTTGGCAATGAGCCAGTACGCCGATGAATGGCTAAGATTCTCCCCATCAACTTTTCAACCCTGACGGAGAATCAACGATGCCTATCATCAACAGCCAAGTTAAACCGTTCAAAGCCACCGCATTCAAAAACGGCGCATTCGTCGAAGTGTCCGACGCCGACCTGAAAGGCAAGTGGTCTGTGGTGTTCTTCTACCCGGCTGACTTCACCTTCGTTTGCCCAACCGAGTTGGAAGACCTGGCCGACAACTACGCCGAATTCCAGAAACTGGGCGTCGAAATCTACAGCGTCTCCACCGACACCCACTTCGCCCACGCGGCCTGGCACAACACTTCGCCAGCCATTGGCAAGATCCAGTACACCATGATCGGCGACCCGACCCTGACCATCTCGCGCAACTTCGATGTGCTGATCGAAGAAGCAGGCCTGGCAGACCGCGGCACCTTCGTCATCAACCCTGAAGGCCAGATCAAAATCGTTGAAATCAACGATGGCGGCGTCGGTCGCGATGCTTCCGAGCTGCTGCGCAAAATCAAGGCCGCTCAGTATGTGGCCGCGCACCCGGGCGAAGTCTGCCCAGCCAAGTGGAAAGAAGGCGAGGCCACTTTGGCGCCGTCTCTGGACCTGGTCGGCAAGATCTGACACTGCGTTCAGGTCGAGGGCGATGAGCACTTGAGCATGTAAACCGCATCGCCCCACAAAACGCCTGGGCGAATCTGCCCGGGCGTTGTTTTTTCTACCGAACCAAACATGGAGATCGCCCGTATGTTGGACGCCAATCTTAAAGCTCAATTGAAGTCTTACCTGGAGCGGGTCACACAGCCGATCGAGATCGTTGCCTCACTCGACGACGGTGCGAAATCCCAGGAAATGCTCGCGCTGCTCAAAGACGTCGCCAGTCTTTGCAGCCTCATCACATTGCTCGACAACGGCACCGATGCGCGCAAGCCCTCGTTCTCGTTGAACCGCCCGGGTGCCGATATCAGCCTGCGTTTCGCCGGCATCCCCATGGGCCACGAATTCACCTCCCTGGTATTGGCCCTGCTGCAAGTCGGCGGCCATCCATCGAAGGCCAGCGCCGAAGTGATCGAGCAAATCCGCTCGCTCAAAGGCGAACTGAACTTCGAGACCTATTTTTCATTGTCTTGCCAGAACTGCCCGGACGTCGTCCAGGCCCTGAACCTGATGGCGGTACTCAACCCCAACGTGCGCCATGTCGCCATCGACGGCGCGCTGTTCCAGGCTGAAGTGGACGAGCGCCAGATCATGGCGGTGCCCAGCATTTACCTCAACGGCGTGAACTTTGGCCAGGGCCGCATGGGCCTGGAAGAAATCCTCGCCAAAGTCGACACCAGTGCCATCGAGAAACAGGCGCAGAAAATCAGCGCCAAAGATGCTTTTGATGTGCTGGTGGTGGGTGGCGGCCCGGCCGGCGCGGCGGCGGCGATCTACGCAGCGCGCAAAGGCATCCGCACGGGCGTTGCGGCGGAACGCTTTGGTGGCCAGGTGCTCGACACCATGGCGATCGAGAACTTTATTTCGGTGCAAGAAACTGAAGGGCCGAAACTGGCCATGGCGTTGGAAGAACACGTCAAGCAATACGATGTGGACATCATGAACCTGCAACGGGCCAATGCCTTGGTGCCTGGGCAGCACGGCGTACTGCACGAAGTGCGTTTTGCCAGTGGCGCGAGTCTCAAGGCCAAGACGGTGATCCTGGCCACCGGCGCCCGCTGGCGCGAAATGAATGTGCCCGGCGAGCAGGAATACCGCAACAAGGGTGTGGCTTACTGCCCGCATTGCGATGGCCCGCTGTTCAAAGGCAAGCGCGTGGCGGTGATTGGTGGCGGCAACTCGGGTGTCGAGGCCGCCATCGACTTGGCCGGCATCGTCGCCCACGTCACCCTGTTGGAGTTCGACGTGCAATTGCGCGCCGATGCGGTCCTGCAACGCAAGCTGCACAGCCTGACGAACGTGACGGTGATTACCCATGCGCAAACCACTGAAGTCACCGGCGATGGGCAGAAGGTCAACGGTTTGCGCTACAAGGATCGCCAGAGCGACGAAATACGCAGCGTTGAATTGGAGGGGATTTTCGTGCAGATCGGTTTGTTGCCCAACACTGATTGGCTCAAAGGCACCGTCGAGTTGTCGCCCCGTGGCGAGATCATCGTCGATGCCCGCGGCGAAACCTCGATTCCGGGCGTGTTTGCCGCAGGCGACGTGACCACCGTGCCGTACAAGCAGATCGTGATCGCGGTGGGCGAGGGCGCAAAGGCTTCCCTCAGTGCGTTCGACCACCTCATCCGGACGTCGGCACCGGCCTGATTGCCCGATTGCAGGGCCCGTAAACGACAAACCCCAGGAGCGATCCTGGGGTTTTTTTTTGTATGCGCGGCGTTTACAAGGCCGCAGGCTGGATGATTTCCACCCAATAGGCGTCAGGGTCTTTGATAAAGGCCAGGCTTTTCATGCGCCCGTCGTTGAGGCGTTTCTGGAAGTCGCAGCCCAAGGCTTCAAAGCGCTCGCACGCGGCGCGGATGTCCGGCACCGAAATGCAGATATGGCCAAAGCCGCGTGGGTCGGTGTTGCCGTTGTGGTAGCTGAAGGTGGGGTCGTTCTCGGTGCCGTGGTTGTGGGTCAACTCGAGAATGCCGGGGATGGATTTCATCCACTCGGTACGGGCCCCAGAGTCGGCGGGGATGCTGTTTTTATCGACGAGCGCGAGGAAGTACAGGCTGAACTCGGCTTCAGGGAAGTCGCGTTTTTCCACCAGCGAAAAGCCGAGGATGCGGGTGTAGAAGTCCAGGGATTTGGTGATGTCCTTGACGCGCAACATGGTGTGGTTAAACACGAATTGGGCGGTGGCGGCGTCAGGTTGGGCGGTCACGCCCGGGAAGGTGTTCAGTTCGTGCAGGCTCATGAGCCCTCCGGAAAATAGAGAAGTGGGCAAACGGCGTGGCTTGCGGTCAACCGCTGGCATGATACGCAACGGCTGGTGCCAAGGCCAACGGGCTATTGCCTCGCTGCCCGCGTGGGCCCAGACTTTACCGCTTCGCCCGTGAGCCTTGAGTACCTTGATGATCCCCCGTGTGCTGCGCGCTTTACTCTGTGCCCTGGCCCTGCCGGCCACCGCCAATGCTTTGGCTGCCGCCCCGGTCGTCAACTGGCCTGCTGGCTGGCAACCCGAGGAGGTGACGGTGGATGCCCACGCGGCAGCTTCCTCTCTATCCCGGCAACGTGCGGTCAAGTATGACGCCACGGGCACGCCGGTGATGGTGATGGAGTTGACCATGACCGAGGTGGCTCTCGACCATGTTGTCAATGTGCAGGGTGTGTTATTGGAAATGCGTAAAGCTGTCCAAAAGGATTTTTCCGCCGCGGGTTATCAAAGCGTTTGTAATCGAATACATCCAGCCAAGTTGGCGCAGTTGCCGGCATTCGAGACAACCTGCACTGTCACCCGCAACGGCGAACATGTGTTGTTGCAAACACTGGTCACGGCTGTGGATGCCCGCCGGGCTTTTGTTTTTTCCTATGCTGGACAGGCTGCCGAGTTTTCCTTGAATCAGGCGCAGATACTCGCTACGCGCAATAGCTTGCAGCTCTAGTTTAAAAGTCGATGTTCAAAAGCGTGCCTTCGTGGCTAAAAACTAATCATAAGGCGCTATGTAAAAAGTTGTGCGACAGGTTGATCCGGTGAATTTCCGCGGATCTGCGATGGGTATACATGGGGGACTACGGCGCAGGCCTATTTGAACCGCCCCGCAACTTTCGGCATAACTAAAAAAGCCCTGCACAGGCAGGGCTTTTGATGAGCGGGTATCGCTTACCCACGTAGCCAGGAATCAACGGTCGTAGCGCCGTATTGTTCCTTCCAGGCCTTGAGGCCGCGGTGGTTGCCACCCTTGGTCTCGATCAGTTCGCCGGTGTGTGGGTTCTGGTAAACCTTGACCACACGGGCGCGGCGGGTTTTCGGCGTGACTGCCAGCGGGCTCGATTTGCTCGGGTGCGGATCAAGGATCGCGATAATATCGCGCAGGCTTTTACCGTAGGTTTTCATCAGGCCCTGGAGTTTTTCCTCGAACTCGATTTCTTTTTTGAGTCCGGCGTCATTCTTCAACGATTCCAGCTGCGCGAGCTGTTCTTGAAGGGCCTTTTCAGCGGCACGAAATTCAGCGAGTCTGGACAATATCTTTACTCCAATAATGTATTTGGCTGATACCAACCGAGAACCTGGCTCTAAGCCAAAATCTTGAAATGACCTGGTGTAAATGGCGTGCCTGCGATTTTGCGCAGACAGGAAAAATTGTAGTAGTTAAAGACGCCGGAGTAAATCACGGCGTGGCGCTTATCTACTTCGAGCGGTTTAGTACGCTTGTATGTACAGCCTGGTTAATGTTTGCTTAATGCAACAAGGAACTCATCGCCTGGCATCGGGCGGCCGAACAGATAGCCTTGCAGATAGTCCACGCCCTGGGCGGCCAGATACTCACTCTGGAGCACTGTCTCCACCCCCTCGGCGACAATCCCCAGGTCCAGCTTGGCCGAGAGTTCGATAATGCTGTCGAGTATGTGCCGGGAGAGGGCGTCAATACCGATCATTGCCACAAAACTCTGGTCGATTTTCAAGAAATCCACCTTGAACTGGCGCAAATAATCCAGGCTGGAATGCCCCGTGCCGAAGTCATCGATGGCGATCAGCACGCCCAAGCCGTGCAATTGTTCAAACAGTTGATGGGTGATCTCGGTGGGCTGAATCAGCTCGCGTTCAGTCAGTTCCAGTACCAGGGAAACCTTGCCCGGTGGGAAAGCCGCCAGAAACTCGCGGCAATCGTCCACCAATGCCAAATCCAGGCAGTGGCTGGCGGTGATGTTCACGCCCACATGGAAGCCATCGACCAGTTGCGCGGCATGGGGGGCGAGCACGGTGGAGGTTTGGCGCATCAGCGAGCGGGTCATCGGCACGATCAACCCGCAGTGTTCGGCGAACGGGATGAACATGTCGGGGCGCACAAGGCCTTGCTTGGGGTGCTGCCAGCGCATCAACACTTCAATCCCGGCCCACTGCAGGGTGTCGCCGCGCACCACTGGCTGGAAATATGGAATGAACTCGCCGGCCTCCAGCGCGCGGTGCAATTCATGCCCGGGCCAGGACGTGCGTTTTTGCAGCCAATGGCCGAGGACGGCGGACAATGCCCCGAAAAAAATCAGCAGGCTGAACAGTGCAGGGTAGCGGGCCTTCATGTAGCGCCAGACCTCACCTTGCGGCATGCCCGCGGCGACGCTGTAGGGATAACGCGAGGAACTGAGGTGACTCGGCGCCACCGGGTAAGAGGGCGGCGTGGAATCGAGCACCTTGCCCTGTGAAGACAACCAGTTTGGCCCAACTTGCAATAGCAGATCGCTATAAGGACTGATGAGGCGCAGCGCATTGGTCAGGTGATAGCCATCGACCGTGGCCAGCGCCCCACGGCGGCCTTCGCTTTGGCGATAGACCAACAGTGCCGTGTCAGGGGTGACGGGATTGCCAGGCATTAGCAGCAACTGGCCCGCGACGTAATCCTCGGCCTTGAGTTCGGCCACGAAGCGGTCGCCAAAAAGCGAGCTGCAATAGTTGACGCTATCGAAAATCAGATTGGTAGAGCGCACGAACGGGCGCCGAGTCACTTGTTCACGCAACGCCAGTTGCCTGTCACGGTCGCATGCTTGTCCGGCCAACGGCAGTAGTGCGCGTGCGGCTTGTTCGGTGTTGTCGAGCATCAGGTCGAATTGACGTACCGCCTCCTGTGCGGTGCGGGCCGTGGAGTCCTCTAGGCTGCGCTGCGCCTGCAGATAAAGAATGGCGAAGCCCAGGGCGATGGGCACGGTGCCAATCAGCAGGGTGATGACCAAACGGGCTGATCGCGACCGGCGACCTTTGACAGTCAATGGCATTGGCAAAACCTGTGGGGAGCTTGAGGATCTTCGTTAAAGGGAAGAAGCCGCCAATGAAAGCGCTATCAGCAGATCAACGCATGATAGATGGCAACCGGGAAGTGCGCTTGTCTGAAAGGGCTTGGCGAGTGAATGCACCGTCAGGGGCGGGTCAGTAAATGGTCGCGAGGGCAACTTTTATGTTTCTCGTTATTTATGTTCACCGCAAATAAATAAATGGTCGGCGGGGGCAGGAATTGTATTGCGACAATAAATAAAACATTGTTTAAGTTGATTCATTTTGAGGTCTGTGTCTTTTTGCCGGCAGGGAGAGTAGGAGCCTGATATGCCTTGTATTTTTCAGGTGCGTGTCAGACATATTTTGAATAATCAGAAAAAGTTTCAGGTGATATGAGCGTGTCTACAGCTGCATTGTTAACCATTATCGTGCTGGATAAACAGGCCTTGATCCGAGAGGCGCTCGAGGCCAGATTGTCGCGGGAAAGCGATTTCCAAGTAGTGGGCGTTTATGCCTGTAGTGCGCAGCTAATAGAGGCCCTGCGCCGATCGGCCAGCGATGTGCTCATCGTGGACTATCAGTTGGGTGAGGAAGACCTTGACGGGGTGAGCCTTCTACAACTACTGCATAATCGCTACCCGCACCTGCGGATTCTCATATATTCCGCGCTGGAGATGCCATCAACGATAAAAATGGCTCTGCGGGCAGGCGCCAGCGGCTACTTTGGGAAGAGCCAAGCTACCGATCAGTTGATTCCAGCAGTGCGCGCAGTGGCCTCGGGGCGCCGTTATTTACCCCCGCCCTTATTGGCTGAACTCAACGCGTTCTCCGGCATGGCCATGTCCGGGTTAGATATGCCCAAGGCAAGAACCAAAAGCCCGATGGAGTGCCCGTTGCTGAGCCCGAAAGAAATAGAAGTTATCCGTTGCTGTTTACTCGGGATGTCGGTATCGCAAATTGCAACAAAATTTATGAAAAGCCGTAAAACCATTAGCGGACAAAAACAAGCAGCCTTCAGAAAACTAAGTATTCGTACGGATATAGAACTTTTCAAAATGCAGGCGAGCGGCGTGATATAACCACTCGGCTAACTGAGAATGATTATTGCGTCATATTCGCTAGTTGTATAGGCAACTAGCGAGTGCATCAAAAAATATAAAGCGCAGTAGATTTTGGGACTTGTCTCGTATCTGCATGCTCCCCACTTGTGGGATATTTTTCGTGTTCTGGCGCAGGTCGTCGGAACGTCGATGGATTAATTGGCGTCTTGAAAGGCAGTAAGTCCCTACTGTTGGTAAAGGCCTCTTTTTATTGTTCTTCTCTCGTGAGTGAAATTTTCATCATGAAAAAAAATGTAATTGCTTTGGGTTTTCTGGCGGCCTCCAGTGTATTCGCAGGAGCTGCTCTCGCAGCCGACGGTACTATTAACATCACGGGCGAGATCAGGGGCATTACTTGCACCATCAGCGGCGGTACCGGCGGTGCGCCGGGTTCGGGTGCAAACTTCCCGGTGGTGCTCGATACCATCCAGAACACCGCGTTGTCGGCAGAAGGTGAATCCGCCGGTGCCAAGCCTTTCGCTATCTATGTCGGTGGTCAGCATTGCCCGGACGGCACCAACGTTGCCGTGCTGTATGAAATCGGCAGCCCGGCGATCAGCCCGACTACCGGTAACCTGCGTAACCGTGCCACGAGCAGCCCGGCAAGCAACGTAGAAGTGCAGATCATTGATAGAGCGCTGGCCAACGATGCAGTCATCGATCTGCGTAAAGGCCAGAGCACCACGGCCGCTCAGGTCACTTCCGGCCTGGCCACCCTGCCTTTCGCCGCACGCTATGTGGCAGTAGGTGGGGCGGCCAGCCCAGGCAAGGTGGAAACCAGTGTCCAGTATTCCGTGACCTTCCCCTGATAAGTTCTGAGTTCGTTCGGGCTCAGTAACCTGATTGATAGGCTTGGCGCCCAACTTTCGCGGTTGGGCGCTACTTCCTAATCTGTAGAGATCAATGCAATGTCGTATTTACTTAGCGAATCATTTCGCCAACTTGCGGTGGGTGTGGTTTGCCTGTCGACCGCAATAGCGTCTTGGCACGCGAGCGCCGGCGTGGTTATTGAAGGGTCCCGCCAGATTTATCCAGAGCAGCGCCGGGAAATAACGGTAAGGCTGACAAATGATGATCGTCAGCAATCTCGCCTGGTGCAAGTCTGGTTAAGTGGGGCCGAACAAGACGCCGATGCCGCTGATGCGCCTTTTAATATAACGCCCCCGGTATTTCGCCTGGATGCGGGGAAAAGCCAGGCATTGCGCGTGACTTATACAAAGGAGCCGTTGCCTGTCGATAAAGAGTCGGTGTTCTGGCTCAATGTCCTGGAAGTTCCGCCAAAAGTTGACATTAAAAACCAAGAGTCCGATGAGGGCAGCAATCAGCTGACATTCGCCTTCCGCATTCGCACCAAGTTGTTTTTCCGCCCAAATTCCCTGCCGGGTAATTCAGAGCAGGCTCCCGCTCAGCTGCGTTGGACGCTGAGGCCAGGCAATAAAAATGGCACCCTGGAAGTATTCAATCCTTCGGCTTTCCACGTCACGTTCAATGAAGTGGCACTTACTGCGCCGGACGGCACACAAGTACCGTTGGCCTTGATCGCTAGCGATGCGATGGTTGCACCAGGCCAGGTAATGCGTTTTGCACAGGCTAATATTCCAAGTTCGTTTCCTCAGCAGATGCATGTTGAATTTAAATACATCAATGATTACGGCGGGTTTTCACTGCCACAGCGAGCCCCGCTGCACAGGTAGTGTTTGAAGGGTTAGATTAGTTCGATAACTACAGCCTGCTCTTTGTGTAGGTGTTCAGTTCGTCCTGCGAATTGTTTATATGAAGCGATAATCATGCCTGTCGAAAAGCAACTGTTGTTGCGCCGTCGTCCTGCTGTCGGCGTTATTTGTAATGGGTTCGCCCGTGTATTTCCGCTGGTCGGTTGTTTGTTTTTCACTGCAGGGCCGAGTGTGCAATTAATGGCGCAACCCCTAACGCCGCTCACTTTTGATCTTGATGCTTTTACCCAGACTATCGGGCCAAAAGTTGATTTATCGCGTTTTGAAAAGAGTACGCCCCTGGCACCAGGTACTTACCGTGTGGACGTATACATCAACGGTTATTCCACGGGCCGCTGGGACATTGATTTTGTCGACAAGGTCAATAGCTCTGAACTGGTTCCCTGTTTTAACCAGGTGCTGCTGACCAAGCTGGGTATTGCCTTGGAAAAAATCCCGCCTCGCAACAGCCAGGCGCCGAATGCGCTTGAATGTGCCGAGATCGGCAGTTGGCTGTTGGCCGCCGACGTCCTGTTCGATCCTGGCTCCCTGGCACTGACCCTCAGTATCCCGCAGCTGTACATGAAGCCTTCGGCCCGCGCTTATGTGGATCCGTCGCAGTGGGACAGTGGCATCACTGCCGGTCTGTTGAACTACAACTTCAGCACCTCCCTCACCACTGAGGGCGAGCGCAATGACCGCACCTACCTAGGCCTCAACGGTGGCGTCAACCTGGGTCAATGGCGCCTGCGGCACCAGGGCGCGCAGGCCTGGAGTAATCGTGGGCGTTCGCCATACCAGAGCACGGCCACCTATGTGCAGCGGTCCGTCGCGCCGCTTCAGTCGTTGCTGACAATCGGCGACAGCTTCACTGGCGGGCAGATCCTGGACAATGTCGGCCTGCGCGGCATCAGCCTGGCCACGGATGAGCGCATGCTTGCCCAGTCGCAGCGTGGCTATGCGCCGGTGGTGCGGGGGATTGCCGACAGCAATGCGACGGTGAGCATCAGCCAGAACGGTTACCGCATCTATGAAACCACCGTGGCGCCGGGCCCATTCGTGATCGATGACTTGTTCGCTACAGGCTATGGCGGTGACCTGACGGTCAGCGTGACCGAAGTGGGGGGGCGCAAACGCAGTTTTGTCGTGCCGTTTTCCGTTACCCCGCAACTGCTGCGCGCCGACGCCATGAAGTACAGCGCCGCGCTCGGCCAGGTCCGCCAGAACAGCAGCTCCCGCAGCTCCCCCGCGGTGGTGCAGGGCACTTTATCGCGCGGGTTGAGCAACGCGGTGACGCTGTATGGCGGCAGCCTGGTTTCCGAAGGCTATGCCCAGGCCAAGTTGGGTACGGCATTCAACACTTGGTTAGGGGCGTTTTCCTTGGAGGCGGGTGGCGCGCGTACCGCGATCCCCGGCCAGGGTACGTCCACGGGGACCAACTTCGGTATTGCCTATAACAAAAACCTTGTGGACTCGGGCACCAACGTAGTCCTGGGCGCGTACCGTTTCACCTCCGAGGGCTACCTGAGCCTGATCGATGCGATCAACATCCGGGAGTGGGCGCGCAAAGGCACGGATCCGTCCTCCTATGCCCGGCAGAAAAGCCGGGTCGACCTGACCCTCAGCCAAAAACTGGGGAGCGGCACGCTCAGCTTGTACGGCAGTTCGGCGGACTATTGGGGGCGCAGCCAAGGGCGCCAGACCTCATTCACCCTCGGCTATGGCGCGTCCTGGCAAAAGGTCAATTGGAACCTGTCCTGGCAGCGATCGCGCATTGACGATGGACGGCAGCTGTCTTCGCAGGAGTCTAGCGATGACGTGTTCTTTGGCCGGCAAAGCAACGCGGGGCGGGCCGACAACCGCTTTGTGCTGAGCCTGTCGTTGCCTTTGGGTGGGAGTTCGCGAGCACCCAGCCTCAATAGTTCGCTTTCGCGCAACAGTGGCAGCACTGACTCCAGTCACTATCAGGTCGGCCTTTCCGGCCTGGCCGGGGAGCAGAACGAACTCAGTTACGACCTGTCGGGAAGCCGCAATGCCGATGACGGGGCGACCCACGACAGTCTCAATGCCTATGGTGGCTACCGCACCAGCGCCGCCAACCTGCGGGCCGGCTACGGGCGCTCGGGGCATAACAGCCAATTGTCGTTCAGTGCCGATGGCGGGCTCGTGGCGCATCGCGAGGGTGTGACCCTCTCTCAGTCTCTGGGGGAAGCCGTTGCACTGGTGCATGTGCCGGATGCGCAGGGGGCCTTGTTGAGCAGTGCTGGCAATGTGCGGGTGGACGGGCGCGGTTACGCCGTGGCGCCATCGTTGCTGCCGTTCCAGCAAAACAGGGTGAGCCTCGACCCCAGTGGCACCTCTTTCGATGTTGAGTTGAGCGAAACCTCGAGAACGGTGGCACCCACCCTGGGGGCGGTGTCGTTACTGGAGTTCGCCACCGTCAGCGGCCGCGCCGTGGTTCTCAAGAGCCAGCAGGAAGGAGGACGCAACCTGCCATTCGCGGCGCAGGTATTCGATGAGCAAGGGGTCGAAGTGGGTGTGGTCGGGCAGGGCAGCAAGGCCTTTGTACGAGGGATTGCCGAGAAGGGAACCCTCACTGTCCGCTGGGGGGAAGGGCAGAGCGAGCAATGTCATATCGCCTACCAGCTACCCGCGCAGGACAAGCGCCAGCGCCAGGTTTCGGCGGATTGGCTGCAAGGGCAATGCCTGGCGCGCGCGGCCCCTTAACCGGCGCCATCGGACTGTGAAAGATACGGGGCCTGCCTGCTGGTCGGTGGCGGGCGCTCGACTCGTTATGAATTGAAAAGGTACGCACGTGTTTGATTATCGTTATTTCTGCGGATTTTTACTGGGTGGGTGCCTGATGGCCCAAGAGACTTATGGTTATGGCAAGTGCACGCCGCAGCCAGCGGCCCATATCAGTATTCCTCCCGTCACCCTGGCTGCCCCGCCTGTCGTGGGGGAGGTGATTGGGAATGCTGACGGGTACTTCTTTGGTGCCGATGCCGGGTTGATTTGTTACTACTACGGGCATCGAGAGTTCCACACGTCTTGGGCGCGGGTGGTTAACAGCCAGCCCACCGCACTGACCTTCAGCGCCATGGGCCTGACGATGCCGGTGTTCGCCACTAACGTGCCGGGCGTGGGCTTTGCCATGATGGCGCAAGACCCCAATCGCCCATTGCGTGCCATTGGCCTGGAGAACGTCGGCCTCTATGGCACACCCGACGAAATCCGCTATTGGGGCGTTCACGGGCGCGTCTTTCTGGTGGCCACGGGGCCGGTGACGGGCGGGACAATCAATGGATTCAATGTGGGCCGCTTCACGCTCGACAAGTCCGACATCAACAGCCCCGGCTACCATGCCATCAACTTCAATGCGACCGTTATCCACCCACCGAGAAAACCGACCTGCACGGTTTCGACCCCCGGGGTGAACATGGCCCTGGGCACTATCGCCACCCATGACTTCCAGGGCCCGGGCAGTACGGCGGGGTCTGTTACCGAATCAATTGCACTCGACTGCGCGGCAGGCACAGGCTCGAAGACCGACGTCCTGATTACCCTCACGGACCAGAGCCAACCGGCCAACCGCAGCGACGTGCTGTCCCTGAGTAATACTTCGACGGCGCAAGGCGTGGCCCTTCAACTGCTGCATGGCACGACACTGGTGCGCTATGGCCCGGACTCGTCGGCTATCGGCAATCCTAACCAATGGCTGGCTGGCAGCACGGGCAACGGCGTTTTCCGCATTCCCCTGACCGCGCGGTACGTGCAAACGGACACCCGCATTATCCCGGGCAAGGCCAATGGGGTGGCGACCTTCACCCTGAGTTACCGCTGACTGTGCCCGCGTTCATGAGTCGATCAAGGCGCCTGTGGCTGCCGGTGGTGGGCCTGGCAGCCAGTTTCCACGCCGCTTCGGCCTGCGCCGAAATAGTGCTGGGGCACACCCGGGCCGTCTACCACACCGAGAACCGCGATATCACCCTGGCACTGAGTAACACCGCACGCGGTCCGCGCCTGGTGCAGGCCTGGATTGACCGGGGTGACCCACAGGCAGGCCCGGGGCAGGCCGAAGCACCTTTTACGGTCGTGCCGCCGGTTCTGCGGATCGAAGGTGGAAAAAGCACCGCGTTACGCATTGCCTGGGTTCCCCAGGAGCAGGCATTGCCGGTTCATCAGGAGTCGGTGTTCTGGGTGAATGTGTTGAGTGTTGGGCCGCAGGCCCAGCATGCCCAGGCAGGCTCGGTGAGCTTTGCCTTTCGCACCCGGATCAAGCTGTTTGTGCGCCCGCCCGGGTTACCCGGGAAGGTGGAAGAGGCGCCGGCCGCGCTGCAATGGCGTTTGCCCGACCCGGGCCGGGCAGAGTTGGAGGTGTACAACCCGACGGCTTACCACGTGACCCTGTCTCGGCTGTCGTTGATGACCGACAGCGCCTACACCGCCGCCGACCCGCCGATGGTCGGCCCTGGGCAGGTACTGCGCATTCCTCTTTCGGGCGCAGCGCTCAAGGCCAAGGGCACGGCCAGGCTGAGTTTCAGCAGCATCGACGACCATGGTGCAACCCAGCATCATCGCCTGGATCTATGAACATATCTCATGTTGCTTCGCCTGTTTTGCGCCCCTGATCTCGTTTTGCCAGTGGCGCAATCTGAACATTTTCTTTCCTGATTGCGACCGCCTATCCGTTCGGTCAGTGGTTAGAAAATGTGCACTTTGGCAAAGTGCGCGCCATCGCCAAGGGGCTACTGCTCCTTATTTAACGGGCACTGTTGGAAAAGTCGGGGTTGCTTTGGCGCGCACCCCGGAGATGGATTTCCACTGCCTGGCGACGTGTGCCCTACCGTGAGGTTCACGCCCTTGGGCCTGACTCTGACGGGATGAGCCAGCCTTGTCCGTTGATTGCACAGCGATAAAGCGTGATACCTAACCATGAGAGAAATTCATTTATGAAAAAGTGCGTACAGGCCATTGCCTTGCTGGCCGCTTCCAGTCTTGCTGCAACCTCCGCGTTTGCCGCAGACGGAACCATCACCATCACTGGGGAGATTGGTGGCACCACCTGCACCATCAGCGGCGGCACGGGAGGCGCGCCGGGTAGCGGCGCCAACTTCCCGGTGGTGCTGAACAAGGTTCAGACCAGCTCCCTGGCGGCCGACGGCGTGACCGCAGGCGCCAAGCCTTATTTCATCTACGTCGGCGGTTCGGCCACCTGCCCGGATGGCACCATCGTCGCGGTGATGTATGAAACCACCAGCCCGGCCATCAACCCGGCCACCGGCAACTTGCGCAATACCGCTGCGACGTCGCCTGCGGCCAACGTCGAAGTGCAGATCGTCGATGAAGCCACCAAAACCCCAATGGACCTGCGGACCGGCCAGAACTCCACGACGGCGACGGTCAACGCTGGCCTGGCAACCTTGCCATTTGCTGCCCAGTACATCGCCACTGGTGGCGCTGCCGGCGCCGGTATTGTCAGCACCGCCGTGCAGTACTCCGTGACCTTCCCCTGATCGAATCCCCCGGATTCGTTTGTTCCAAGCAGGCGCCCGCCCCAACCGGCCGGGCGCAGCCTTGATGTTGAGGGAAGTGAACATGTTTCGTTTTTCCAGCCGTTTGCCCCGTTGCCTGGTTTACGCCGCACTGGGCCTGGCTATTGGCGCGCCTCTGCTGCCTGCCCAGGCGGGCGTGATTATCAGTGGGACCCGCCAGGTTTATCCCGAACAGCGACGCGAGATCACCGTACGCGTGACTAACGATGACAAACACGCACCGCGTCTGGTGCAGGCGTGGCTCGATGCCGGTGATGCCAGCGTGACCGCTGAGCAAAGCGACGTGCCGTTCAGCCTCACTCCACCGGTTTTTCGCGTTGATCCTGGCAAGAGCCAGGCCATGCGCCTGGCTTACACACGTGAACCATTACCCAAGGACAAGGAGTCGGTGTTCTGGCTGAACGTGCTGGAAGTACCGCCGCTTGTATCGCCACCTCCAGGGGCCGCGCAAGACGAGGAGGACAACCTCAACCATCTGCGTTTCGCTTTTCGCATCCGCACCAAGGTGTTCTTCCGGCCTCAGAGCCTGCCGGGCAAGCCCGAAGAAGCCCCCGCGCAACTGCGCTGGAGTGTGCAGGGCTCGACACTGAAAGTGCACAACCCGTCGGCGTACCACGTGAGTTTCAATGAAGTGGCCGTGGCGCTTGGCACCCACGAGGGCGCCAAGGTAATCCAGACCGCCCAGCAGGGCATGGTCGCTCCCTTCACCAGCCTGGAATTTGCCCTGACCAGTGCATTAGGTGCGCCACCTGCCCAGGCGCGGGTGCAGTTCAAGTACATCGACGATTTTGGTGGGTTCTCTGCCATGCAGCAGGCCCCCCTGAACCCCTGATGCGCCCCATCGAGCCACAGGGGTCGACTCTTTACGCGTTAGCTGAAGCCATGACTATGCCATTTCAACGACCTATACGGGCGGGCCGCCATTTGGGCCCGTCGACCTTGCGCCTGGCCGGTGTCATGACCGGCGGTTTGATGTGTGCCGCCTTCGCCCGCACCGATGCGCTGGCGGCGCCTTTGCTGTTCGACCTGGACGCCTTTAGCAGTGGTGTTGCCTCAGCGGTAGACATTACCCGGTTCAACCAGGGTAATAACCTGAGCCCGGGTAAGTACCGCATCGATATCCTGGTCAATGGCCATCAGGCCGGGCGCCATGAGTTGCCGTTTAGCAGATTGCCCGGCGAAACCGGCGCTGTGCCGTGCCTGGATTGGGCGCTGCTCACGCGCCTGGGCATCTCCGAGGAAAAGATCGACGCCGAAAAGCCCAAAGACAATGCCCAGCCCCCAGCCGCCCCGGCACCCACTGCGATGTGCGGGGATATTGGCCAATGGATCCCCCAAGCCGTCGCCAACTTCGACGCCGGAGCCCTGGAGTTGTCCCTCAGCGTGCCCCAGGTGTACATGAAGAGTTCGGTACGCGGTTATGTCGATCCCTCGCTGTGGGATGACGGCATTGATGCGGGGCTGGCGAGTTATCACTTCGCCGCCTCCAGCGCCACCCGCGGTGAGGGTGACGACCGGGCCTATCTGGGGGTCAACAGCGGCCTGAACCTGGGCAGCTGGCGCTTGCGCCACCAGGGCGCGCAGGCCTGGAACTCGAAAACCGGCATACAGACCTACCAGAACACGGCCACTTACCTGCAACGCAACTTCAATACCTGGCAGTCGCGCCTGACCATCGGCGACAGTTTCAGCAGCGGCCAGGTGCTGGAAAGCACGCGGATGCGCGGTATCAGCCTGGCCACCGACGATCGCATGTTGCCGCAGTCGCAGCAGGGCTATGCGCCGGTGGTACGCGGTGTCGCCGACAGCAATGCCACCGTGACCGTCAGCCAGAATGGCTACACCATTTACGAAACCACAGTGGCCCCTGGCCCCTTTGTAATCGACGACCTGTTCCCGACCGGGTATGGCGGTGACCTGACCGTCCGTGTCACCGAGGCCAACGGGCGCATCACCAGCAACATCATTCCTTACTCGGTGGCGCCGCAGTTGCTGCGCTCCGGTACCAGCCGCTACAGCGCCACCTTCGGCCAGGTACGCCAGAGCGGTTTCAAGGGCGCTAACCCGATCACCTTCCAGGGCACGTTGCAATATGGCCTGCTCGATGACCTGACACTGTATGGCGGCACCACCTATTCCGAGGGTTACCTGCAGGGCAAGGTGGGCGTGGCGGTGAACACGCCGCTGGGGGCGTTTTCCCTCGATGCCACCGATTCGCGCACCCAAGTACCGGGGTATGGCGATGGCGTGGTGTCGGGGCGCAACCTGGGTATCAGCTACAACAAGAACCTGCCCCAGTCGGGGACCAATTTCGTGCTGGGTGCCTACCGTTTCTCCACGCCGGGCTACTTGAGCCTGAGCGACGCGGTCAGCGTGCGGCAGTTGAACAGCCTGGGCAGGGATATCGACACCTATGCCCGGCGCAAAAGCCGTATCGACCTGACGGTTAGCCAGAAAGTCGGCAGTGGTTCGCTGAGTTTCTATGCCAGTTCGTCCGATTACTGGGGCCGCCAGCAGGGTCGCGAAACGTCCTACAGCATTAGCTACGGCGCAGCCTGGCGCCGCATCAATTGGAACCTCTCGGCCCAACGCTCGCGCGTCGAAGACAGTGGCGAGCCCAGCCAACAACAATTGAGTGATGACGTTTTCTTCAGCCGCACCAGCGCTCTCGGCAGGGTCGACAACCGATTGATGTTGACCCTGTCCATGCCTCTGGGCGGCGGTGTGCGCGCTCCGAACATCAGCACCACCCTGGTACGCAATACCGGGCAAACGGGCAGCACCCTGCAAGAGCAAGTGGGCATCGACGGAATCCTCGATGACGAGGCGTCCCTCAGCTACGGCCTCTCGGGCAGCCGGGCCACGGGCGCCGGCAACCCCCAGGGCAACTTCAATGCGTATGGCAACTACAACGGCGGCCTGGCCAACATGCGCGCTGGCTACAGCCATGCCAACGACGACAGCCAGGTGTCCTTTAGCGCCAACGGTGGGCTGATTACCCACGCGGGGGGCCTGACCTTCTCTCAATACCTGGGCGAAGCTTCGGCCCTGGTGCATGTGCCCAACGCCGAAGGGGCGTTGTTGAGCAATAGCTACAACGTCAAGGTGAACAAGGCTGGCTATGCGGTGGTGTCATCCCTGCGGGCCTATCAGACCAACAATGTGGGCATCGACCCCCATGGCACGGCCCAGGATGTGGAACTCAAGGAAGCGACCCAAACCGTGGTGCCGACCTTGGGCGCGGTGGCGTTGCTCAAGTTCGAGACAGTCAGTGGCCGCGCCGTGGTGGTCAAGGCCGCGCAGGAAAACGGCCAACCCCTGCCATTTGCCGCCCAGGTGTTCAATGAACAGGGCACTGAAGTGGGGGTGATCGGCCAGGCCAGCAAGGCGTTTGTGCGGGGGATCGCCGAGCAGGGCACCCTCACCGTGAAATGGAGGGACGGCGCCGATGGCCGCTGCTACATCCACTATCAACTGCCGCTGCAACCGCGCGGGCAACGGCAGCAGAGCGCCGACCTGCTGCACAGCCGTTGTGTCTCCACGCCCGTACGTCAAGAAGTGAGTACCCGATGAAGCAGTGCACTGCGAAAACACTCCTGGGCGCAGCAGGGCTGTTCGCCTGCGCCGTCTTGAACATCCCTGTGGCCCACGGCTTGGGCATTAGCTGTGACGGAAACCCGCCAACCGTACTGTCGGTGCCGCCAATCAGCGTGCCGGCCAACCCGGTTGTGGGGCGCCCGATTGGCGAGCCCGACGGTTATGTCATCAACGCCCCCAACGGCTTGCGCTGCACTTACGACCCCACCGTTGTGATTGACCGTTACTCGCATATGGGCATGCCGGCCAACACACCATGGACAGGCTTGGAGTTCGGTCATTCCGGCCTGGCCTTGCCGGTCTATGCAACGGGCTTGCCCGGCGTTGGCTTTGTGATGATGGCTAAGGATCGCGACATGGGGCCTATGAAACGTGTTACTACCGGGGTGACCATTCTGCGCGGGCCCGAGAGGCCGGGGCTGCCGGTCTGGGGAATGGAGGGGCGGGTGATCTTCATCGCCACGGGGCCTATCCAGGGCGGCGCGATACCGTCGCGTTACTACGCACACCTGAGCGCCGGCTACTACCAGCATCACCAGTTCCACTTCGGCAACATTATCGTTAACCCTCCGCGCAAACCCACGTGCTCGGTATCCACCCCGGCTATAGCGATCAACCTGGGCAAAGTCGCGGCGCGGGAGTTTACCGGGGTGGGCAGCGTCGCCGGCTCGGCCAGCGACACTATTGCACTGCAATGCAGCGGCGGCGAAGGACCGACCCGGGACGTATGGGTGACCCTGACCGACCAGACCAACACCGCCAACCGTGGCGATCAACTGTCCCTGACCCCAACCTCCACCGCCCAAGGCATCGCCCTGCAATTGCTCCACAACGGAACACTGCTGCGCTATGGCCCGGACTCCGCGGCCGAGGGCAACCCCAATCAGTGGCAGGCCGGCGCTGCCGGAAATGGTGTATTCAACATTCCCCTGGCGGTGCGCTACATCCAGACCGAAGCGGTGGTCAAGCCTGGCAGCGCCAATGGCCTGGTCACATTCACGATGAGCTACCGATGAAGCGCCGTTTGCTCTGGGGGTGGGTGGCGGCGTTGCTGGTGGGCAGTGCCCGGGGGGAAATCGTGATCGACAGCACCCGGGTGATCTTCCCCATGGAGCGGCGCGAGGTCACCCTCAAGTTGAAAAACGAAGCCCCGGATCCACGGCTGGTGCAAGTCTGGATCGATGAAGGCGACCCCCAGGTGCAAGCCGAATACAGCGATGTGCCGTTCACCATCAGCCCGCCGATCCTGCGCATGGAGGCCGGCAAGAGCGCGGCCCTGCGCGTGGCTTACCAGGCAGCGCAAGGGCTAGGGGTGCCGACGGACAAAGAGTCGGTGTACTGGCTCAATGTGCTGGGTATCCGGCCCAAACCTGCCCAGGCCGACGAACAGGCCAGCAGCCTGCAGTTTGCCTTCCGCACCCGCATCAAGTTGTTTTTGCGCCCCGTTGATCTGCTGGGGCAGGCCCGCGACGCCCCTGCTCAACTGCAGTGGCGTCGAGGGGAGGGCACGGTGGTGCAGGTGCACAACCCTGGCAGCTATCACGTCACCTTGTCTTCGGTGGTCGTGAGCCTGGGGGGGGTGGAGTATCGTAATGAAGACCCGCCGATGATCGCCCCGGGGGCCTCGGCGACCCTCCCGCTTGATGGCTTGCCCGACACATGGCCGCCCAACGTCAAGTTGCGCTTTAGCACCCTGGACGACTACGGCAACACCCAACAACACGAGGCCACTCTATAAGGCGGTAAACACCCGGCGTGCCCCGATGCGTTGGTTCTGCTGGGGGCTCTACAGGTGCAACAAACCCCTTGTCTCTAGGGCAGAGAAAGGGATTTGATACAGAATGCGGACAAAGCCATTTACGCTGTGTAGAATCCGGTTACGCATACAATAATAAAGCCTCCTGTGCAGAGGCCTCGCCCGTACGAGAGTGGGTCGACAATGAAGCTACTCGGGTTCCAACTGATCTACGGTGATTTTCTTGCCCGCAGCGTGCGTGGCATCTCCTGCGCGCCACCCGCGCCCATCGGTTATTGAGCAACTAACGTTCCGTTAACTCTAATAATGATGAGGCGCCAACCATGGCAGATTTATACGAAAACCCAATGGGCCTGATGGGCTTTGAATTCATTGAATTCGCATCGCCTGTGCCCAACACCCTGGAACCGATCTTCGAGATCATGGGTTTCACCAAAGTCGCGACCCATCGCTCCAAAGCCGTGCATCTGTACCGCCAGGGCAGTATCAACCTGATTCTCAATAACGAGCCCAACAGCGTGGCCTCGTATTTTGCCGCCGAGCACGGCCCGTCGGTGTGTGGCATGGCGTTTCGCGTCAAGAATGCCCAACTGGCCTACTCCCGCGCACTGGAACTCGGCGCCCAGCCGATCCACATCGCCACCGGCCCGATGGAGCTGAACCTGCCGGCCATCAAGGGCATCGGCGGCGCGCCGCTGTACCTGATCGACCGTTACGGTGAAGGCAGCTCCATCTACGACATCGACTTCGTCTACCTCGAGGGCGTCGATCGCAACCCACCGGGTGCGGGCCTGAAGATCATCGACCACCTGACCCACAACGTGTACCGCGGCCGCATGGCCTACTGGGCCGGGTTCTACGAGAAGCTGTTCAACTTCCGCGAGCTGCGCTACTTCGACATCAAGGGCGAATACACCGGCCTGGCCTCCAAGGCCATGACCGCCCCCGATGGCATGATCCGCATCCCCCTCAATGAAGAGTCGTCCAAGGGCGCGGGGCAGATCGAAGAGTTCCTGATGCAGTTCAACGGCGAAGGCATCCAACACGTGGCCTTCCTCACCGATGACCTGGTCAAGACCTGGGATCAACTGAAAAGCATCGGCATGCGCTTTATGACCGCGCCGCCCGACACCTACTACGAAATGCTCGAAGGCCGCTTGCCCAACCACGGCGAGCCGGTAGACCAACTGCAATCGCGGGGCATCCTGCTTGACGGCGCCTCGGAATCCGGAGACAAACGCCTGCTGCTGCAGATTTTCTCGGAAACCCTGATGGGCCCGGTGTTCTTCGAGTTCATCCAGCGCAAGGGCGACGATGGTTTCGGCGAGGGCAACTTCAAGGCATTGTTCGAGTCCATCGAGCGCGACCAGGTGCGCCGTGGTGTGTTGAACGCCGAATAAGGCCATAGAAAATCCCGGGCGGCTGCGATGCCGTCCGGGATTTTTTTCGCCTGCCCGTCAGCGCCGCTGGCGCATCACGTGCTTGGCGCCTTCGCCCGCCAGCACCAGCACCGCGAGCCAGATCGGGAGGTAGGTCAGCCATTCCTCGGGCTTGATGCCGTCGCCCAGCATCAGCGCCACGGCCAGCAGCAATACCGGCTCGACATAGCTGAGCAAACCGAACAAGCCAAAGGCCAACAAGCGGCTGGCGATCACATAGCACGCCAACGCCGAAGCGCTGAGCAGCCCCAGCAGTGGAATCAACCCGTACATGGCCGGGTGGGTGGTGCCCACGGCAAAACCCTGGGCGCCGCTGTGCACAAACCACCAGGCAATGGGCAGCAGCAGCGTCATATCCAGCCACAGGCCGCCCATGTTGTCGGTGCCGATGCGCCGGCGCAGCACGAAGTAACCGGGGTAGCCCAAGGCCACCAGCAAGGTGGTCCAGTTCACGCTGCCCACTTGGTACAGCGCATTGGCCACGCCGAGCAGGGCCAGCACCGCGGCGATTTTCTGTGGGCGCGACAGGCGCTCACCGTACACCACGCGCCCGGTCAGCACCATGGTCAGTGGCAGCAGGAAATAGCCCAGGGACACGTCCAAGCCGTGGCCATTGACCGGCGCCCACAAAAACAACCACAACTGCACCCCCACCATCGCCGATGACAGCAGCAGCACCGGGATCAGCCGCGGAGCGTCCAACACCCGCCTCAGCAGTTGCGTAACCTGCTTGAGTTCGCCCAGGGCCAACATGAACAGGGTCATGCACGGCACCGTCAGCAGCATGCGCCAGCCGAAAATCTCCATCCCGTCCAGTGGCCCCAGCAACGTGGTGTAGAAGTACATGACGGCGAACAACACCGAGGCCAGAACCGATAAAGCAATACCTTTAGACACAGTGTCCTCGCGAGACCTTGGCGTTTTACGCAGATGAAGGGTGGTTGTTCTGGGGTGGGAATATATTGCTTTTGCTGTGAGACGTTTACTCTGTTTCCGGGCTTAATATGGGAAATTTTCTCGCATCTGGATTTGGCCATGTCCTACCCCGACCTCGACGCCTTCGACCTGGCGATCCTTGAGCACTTGCAGCGCGACAACAGCATGGCGCTGCGCATCATCGGCGAGCAGGTCAGCCTGTCCACGGCAGCGGTACAGCGGCGCATCAAACGCCTGCAAAACAAAGGGGTCATCACCGCCAATACCGCAGTGATCGACCCGCAATCGGTGGGCAAACCCATCACCTTGCTGGTGGAAGTGCACGCCGAACGCACCCACATCGAAGACCTCGACGTGCTCAAGGCGCAAATGTCGGTGCCGCAAGTCCAGCAGTGCTACTACGTCACCGGCGAAGCCGATTTCATGCTGGTGATTGTGGTGGAGACGATGAAGGCCTATGAAATCCTCGCCCGCCAACTGTTCTACGAAAATCGCAACATCAAGTGGTTTCGCAGCATCGTGGTGATGGACCGGGTCAAGGTCAGCCTGGATGTGCCGTTGGCTTGATAGCGCGGCAGGGGTAGGCCTTATGTGGGGACAAGCCTGCTCGCGATAGCGATCTATCCCCTACCTCAGTACTGGATGTAGCACTGTCATCGCGAGCAAGGCTCGCTCCCACCAAGCCCCATGCATTGCGCCAAGGCCGGGTAAGGTTTATGGCCCTTTGCCCTGGGTCAACAACCCAACCTGGCACGATAGTCACAATTAGAAATATTTTTCCGAAATCCCCTACATAAAGCCTCAAGCCTGGCCGATATCCCAATCAGGCCCACACACTAACTACAACAGTGGCGCCAGCCTGTGAGGGGGAACATTCCCGGCCTGACAGTGTGAACGGCACGGAAGCTCGCCGCCCTACATCACCGAGAGTCGTCCTATGTCCCTTCGTCAACTGAACATTGCGCCAAGAGCTTTCCTGGGTTTTGCGTTCATCGCATTGCTCGTCGTCATCCTGGGGGTATTTGCGGTGAACCGCATGGCGGTGATCCGCCAGGCTTCAATCGATATGGAACAGGTACAACTGCCCAGCGTCGCTTACCTGGGCAACATCACCGATAACGTGTTGCGCTTGCGCATTATGTCGTTCCGTATCCTGGTCAACCGCGACCCCGCGGCGCTGCAAGAGGCCCAGACTCGCGTCGGTGATTTGGTAGGCAAACTCAAACAGGCGCAAAACAGTTATGCCGCGCTGCCGGCCGAAGTCGACGAGGCCGCGTTGTACAAAACCTTCGTCGCTACCCTGGACAACTACCTGCAAGCCCAGGAGCAGATGCTAGCGCTCTCGCGCCAGAACAAGCTCGACGAGATGCAGGCCCTGATTAACACCCGAATCAAGGACGGCACCGACAAAATGGGCGAGCAGCTCAGCCAGTTGGTGAACATCAACAATGCAGGTGCCAAGGCTGCCTCGGCAGTGGCTGGCGAGCATTACAGCGAAGCCATCAGCGGGATCGTCGGTGTCGCGGTGATCGCTGCGCTGCTTACCGTGCTGCTGGCCTGGCTGCTCACCCGCAGCATCGTCGCGCCGCTGAACAAGGCGCTGTACGCCGCGCAAACCATCGCCGGGGGCGATCTGACCAAAGCCATCGAAGTGGACGGCAAAGACGAACCGGCCCAACTGCTCAAGGCCCTTTCCGACATGCAAAGCAGCCTGCGCCGCACCATCGAGCAGATCGCCGGTTCGGCCACGCAGTTGGGCTCAGCCGCCGAGGAACTCAGTGCCGTCACTGAAGAAGCCTCCCGTGGCCTGCAACAGCAAAACAACGAAATCGAACAGGCCGCCACCGCCGTCAACGAAATGACCGCTGCGGTAGAAGAAGTGGCGCGCAACGCGGTGTCCACCTCCGAGGCGTCCAACCAATCGACCCAGGCGGCCCGTGAAGGCCGCGACCGTGTGGTGGAAACCGTCGGCGCGATCCAGACCATGACCCAGGACGTGCAAAACACCTCGGTGATGATCGAAGGCCTGGCGGCCCAGGGCCGGGATATCGGCAAGGTGCTGGACGTGATCCGCGCCATTGCCGAGCAGACCAACCTGCTGGCCCTCAACGCGGCCATCGAAGCGGCGCGCGCCGGTGAAGCGGGCCGTGGCTTTGCGGTGGTGGCCGATGAAGTGCGGGCCTTGGCCCACCGCACGGCGCAATCGACCCAGGAAATCGAAAAAATGGTCGCCGGTATCCAGAACGGCACCGGCGAAGCGGTCAACTCCATGCAGCAGAGCAACCAGCGCACCCAGACCACCCTGGAAATGGCCCGTGCCGCAGGCGTGGCCCTGGAACAGATCACCAGCTCGATCCACATGATTAACGAGCGCAACCTGGTGATCGCCAGCGCCTCGGAAGAACAGGCGCAAGTGTCCCGCGAAGTGGACCGCAACCTGGTCAACATCCGCGACCTGGCCACCCAGTCGGCGGCGGGCGCCAACCAGACCAGCGCCGCCAGCCACGAACTGTCGCGCTTGGCGGTGGATTTGAATGCGATGGTGGCGCGTTTTGTGATCTAAGGTTCAGGGTCCCATTCGCGCCACTCAAGGAGAAGTGCATGCGCTATTCGGCCCTGACTCAACGAATCGCCGGCGAGGGAGCGGCAGCCTGGCGGATTCATTACCGCGCTATAGAACTGATAGGGCAGGGCGTGGACGTCCTGCTGCTGTCGGTGGGTGACCCGGATTTCGACACCCCGGCGCCCATTGTCCAAGCAGCCATCGATAGCCTTCGCGCAGGCGATACCCATTACTCGGACACTCGCGGCAGGCCTGGGCTACGCGCCGCCATTGCGCGCCGCCAGCAGCAACGCAGCGGCCAAGCGGTGGGTATCGACCAAGTGCTTGTGCTGCCCGGGGCGCAATGCGCGGTGTACGCGGTGGCACGCTGCCTGCTGGACCCAGGGGATGAGGTGCTTGTCGCCGAGCCCATGTACGTGACCTATGAAGGCGTATTCGGCGCCTGCGCCGCCACGGTGGTGCCGGTGCCGGTGCGTTCGGCCAACGGTTTCCATATCGACCCCGCCGACGTCGCCGCGCGCATCACCGGCAACACTCGCGCGCTGTTGCTCAATAGCCCCAACAACCCGTCCGGCGCCAGCCTGTCCCTTGCGACCTGGCAGGCCCTGGCGCGACTGTGCATCGACCACGACCTGTGGCTTATCAGCGATGAGGTGTACAGCGACTTACTCTACGAGGGCGAGCACGTCAGCCCGGCGAGCCTGCCGGGCATGGCTGGGCGCACCGCGACCATCAACAGCCTGTCCAAGTCCCACGCCATGAGCGGCTGGCGCCTGGGCTGGGTGATTGGCCCGCCGGCCCTGGCCGATCATCTGGAGCATCTGTCGCTGTGCATGCTGTTCGGCACCCCGGAGTTTGTGCAAAAAGCCGCCCAGGTCGCGTTGGAGGCCGATTTGCCGGAGTTGGGGCGCATGCACGAGGAATACCGCCAACGTCGCGACCTGGTATGTGCCGCGCTGCTCGGCTGCCCGGGGCTTAACCCGGTCAAGCCCGACGGCGGCCTGTTCGTGATGGTCGATGTTCGTGCCACCGGCCTGGGTGCCCAGGCGTTTGCCGAACGGTTGCTGGAAGATCACGGCGTCGCGGTGCTGGCTGGCGAAGCGTTCGGGCCCAGCGCCGCGGGGCATATCCGCATAGGGTTGGTGGTGGATCAGGCGCGGCTGGCTGAGGCATGCCGGCGGATCACGCACTGTGCCGCGCAGTTGTTGGCGGTGCCGGTCAGTTAATCAAACCGGCGGCGATGTTGATGGAAAACCCCAGGATGGCGGTGTTGAACAGGAACCCGATCAGCGACTGTGCCAGCACCACCTTGCGCATGCCCCGGGTGGCAACGCCGACATCGGAGGTCTGCACGGCGACGCCGATGGTGAAGGAGAAATAAAGGAAGTCCCAATAATCCGGCGTGACCTCGCCTTCGGCAAAGCGCAGGGCCGGGCCTTTGCCGTCCCAGGTGTAGTACAGCCGGGCGTAATGCACGCTGAAGATCATGCCGATCAACAGCCACGAGCCGACCACCGTCAACCCGGTAAACCCGTAGTGCTGCCAGCGCTCGGCGCTGGCCAGTTCGCGGCTGCCGCTCAGTTCCAGGCCGATGGTGGCCAGGCTGGCAATCGCCGCCAGGCACACGATAAACAGCACCAGGGCGGCGTTTTCGTCCTCCACCTCGGCAATGCGCCGCACCCGGTCGGCGTTGGCCCGCAGGGTCAGCCACAGCATCAGTACCAGGTAGGTCCAGACACCGCTGTTCCAGCCGATGAGGATTTTATTGAGCAGGGTGTCGGCGGGTGCCAACACCCCCACCGCCACACCCAACAGGGCGGCGGCGGTGAGGCGAGGGTGGGTGCGGATGAGATGGGGCATGGTGGCTCGACGGCATTGATGTCAAAACACCATAGCCCAGTTGGAAGGGAGATTGCTGCAAATGTACGCTCCCGCGCTACGGGCGCGGGCTTGCGTGGGCGCGGGCTTTGCCAGCGATGAGGCCCGTACCGCCGACACAGGCCTATCAGCAGTCACGCTGTCATCGCGGGCGAGCCCACTCCCACAGGGTTTTGCCCCCTGCCATCGGTCAATCCTTGCCCGGGCGCTTACGCACCAGTTTCATCACCACCACAAAGAACACCGGTACGAACAGCACGGCCAGGGTGGCAGTTATCATCCCGCCAATCACACCCGTGCCGATGGCTTGCTGGCTCGCGGAACTGGCGCCGGTGGCCAGCGCCAGGGGCACCACGCCGAGGATGAAGGCCAGGGAGGTCATTACGATCGGCCGCAAGCGCAGGCGCGCGGCTTGCACCGTGGCGTCCAGCAGGTCGTGGCCTTCGTCGTAGAGGCTCTTGGCGAACTCGATGATGAGGATCGCGTTCTTCGCCGACAGGCCAATGATGGTAATCAGGCCCACTTTGAAGAACACATCGTTGGGCATGCCCCGCAACGTCACCGCCAGCACCGCGCCCAGCACGCCCAGCGGCACCACCAGCAACACCGAAGTGGGGATCGACCAACTCTCGTACAGTGCCGCCAAACAGAGGAACACCACCAGCAACGACAGCCCCAGCAGGATCGGCGCCTGGGCGCCGGACAAGCGTTCCTGCAACGACAACCCGGTCCATTCCTGGCCCAGCCCGGTGGGCAGCAGTGCCACCAGGCGTTCGACTTCCGCCATGGCTTCACCGGTGCTGTGGCCCGGCGCCGGTTCGCCGGAAATGGCGATGGCCGGGTAGCCGTTGTAGCGGGTCAACTGCGCCGGGCCCTGGATCCACTTGGCCTGGACGAACGCCGACAGTGGCACCATTTTGCCGCTGCTGTTACGCACGTGGATGTTGAGCAAATCCGCCACCTGGCTGCGCTGATCGCCTTCGGCCTGCACGATCACCCGCTGCATGCGGCCCTGGTTGGGGAAATCGTTGATGTAGGCCGAACCCACCGCCGTGGACAGGATGTTGCCGATCTCGGCAAAGGACACGCCCAAGGCGTTGGCCTGCTTGCGGTCTACCTCCAACTGCACCTGTGGCGCTTCGGCCAACGCGCTTTCACGCACGTTGACCAGCACCGGGCTCTTTTCCGCGGCGGCCAGCAGTTCGGTGCGCGCCGCCATCAGCGCTGCGTGGCCGAGGCCGCCACGGTCCTGCAAGCGGAACTCGAAACCGCTGGAGGTGCCGAGGCCATCCACGGGCGGCGGCAGGATGGCGTAGGCCACGGCGTCCTTGATCTGGCTCAGGGCGGCGTTGGCGCGGTCGGCAATCGAGGCCGCCGAGTCGTCGCTGCCACGGTCGGCCCAATCCTTGAGCGTGGTGAAGGCCAGCGCCGCATTCTGCCCGCTGCCGGAAAAGCTGAAGCCCAGGATCATCGTGGTGTCGCCCACGCCCGGCTCGCCGGCGTTGTGCGCCTCGATCTGCTTGGCCACCTCGATGGTGCGCGGCTGGCTGGCGCCTGGCGGCAACTGGATATCGGTGATGGTGTAGCCCTGGTCTTCCACCGGCAGGAAGGAGGAGGGCAGGCGGCTGAACAACAGCCCCAGGCCCACCAGCAGCACGCCGTAGATCAGCAAGTAGCGCCCGGTGCGCTTGAGCGCATAGGCCACCGAACGCTCGTAGCCGTCGCTCAACTGCTCGAAACGGCGGTTGAACCAGCCGAAGAACCCGCCCTTGGCGTGGTGTTCGCCCTTGGCAATCGGCTTGAGCAGGGTCGCGCACAGGGCAGGGGTCAGGGACAACGCTAGGAATGCCGAGAACAGGATCGACGTGGCCATCGACAGCGAGAACTGCTGGTAGATCACCCCCACCGAGCCCTGCATGAATGCCATGGGGATAAACACCGCCACCAGCACCAGGGTGATGCCGATGATCGCCCCGGTGATCTGGGTCATCGCCTTGCGCGTGGCTTCACGCGGCGAAAGGCCCTCGTTGACCATGATCCGCTCGACGTTCTCCACCACCACAATGGCGTCGTCCACCAGGATGCCGATGGCCAGCACCATGCCGAACATGGTCAGCACGTTCACCGAAAAACCCAGGGTCAGCATCACCGCAAAGGTGCCCATCAGCGCCACCGGCACCACCAGTGTGGGGATCAGGGTGTAGCGGATGTTCTGCAGGAACAGAAACATCACTGCGAATACCAGCACCATCGCCTCCACCAGGGTGTACACCACCTTGGTAATCGAGACTTTGACGAAGGGCGAGGTGTCGTAGGGGATCTTGTACTCCACGCCGGCCGGGAAATAGCGCGCCAAGTCGTCCATCTTCGCCCGTACCGCGTTGGCGGTGCTCAGGGCGTTGGCCCCTGGCGACAGTTGCACGCCCACAGCGGTGGACGGCTTGCCGTTCAGGCGTGTACCGAACTGGTATTCCTGGCTGCCCACTTCCACCCGCGCCACGTCCGCCAGGCGCACGGTGGAACCATCCGGATTGGCCCGCAGGACGATGTCGGCGAACTCTTCAGGTGTGGACAGTTGGCCCTTGACCAGCACAGTGGCAGTGATTTCCTGGCCCGGGCGGCTCGGCAAATCGCCGATGCTGCCCGCCGAGACCTGGGCGTTCTGCGCGGCGATGGCGGCATTCACGTCCGCCGGGGTGAGGTTGAAGCCCTGTAGCTTCTGGGGGGCGATCCACACCCGCATCGCGCGCTCGGCGCCGTACAACTGGGCCTTGCCGACGCCATCGAGGCGGCGGATCTCGTTCATCACGTTGCGCGCCAGGTAGTCGCTCAGGGCCACGTCGTCGAGCTTGCCGTCGCTGGAGGTGAGGGTGATGAGCAAGAGGAAGCCCGCCGACACCTTTTCTACCTGCAAACCTTGCTGGATCACAGCCTGGGGCAGGCGCGGCTCCACGGCTTTGAGGCGGTTCTGCACATCTACCTGGGCCATTTCCGGATTGGTGCCGGGTTGGAAGGTGGCGGTGATGGTGGCGCTGCCCAGGCTGCTCTGGGAAGAGAAGTACAGCAAGTGATCGGCGCCGTTGAGCTCCTGTTCGATCAGGCTGACCACGCTCTCGTCCACCGTTTGCGCCGAGGCGCCGGGGTAGGTGGCGTAGATCTCCACCTGGGGCGGCGCGACGTTGGGGTACTGGGCCACCGGCAACTGCGGGATGGCCAGGGCACCGGCGAGCAGGATGAACAGGGCGACCACCCAGGCGAAAATCGGGCGGTCAATAAAGAATTGCGGCATGAAAAGGCTTCCCGATTACTGGCCAGACGTCTGGGCAAGTGGCAGAGGGCTGCTGTCGATCTGTACTTTCTCGCCGGGGCGTGCGTGTTGCAGGCCCTCAGTGACGATGCGGTCACCGGGCTTCAGGCCTTCGGTCACAATCCAGCGGTCCTGTTGCACCGAGGCCAGTTGCACGTTCCGCTGGCTGACCCGCTCTTCGCCGTCCAGCACCAACACCTGGGCCTGGCCGGCGCTGTCCCGTAGGATCGCCCGTTGCGGCACGCTGATGCCCTGGCGATCGACGGCTTGCTCGACCCGCACCCGCACGAAACTGCCCGGGAGCAGGTCCAGGTCCGGGTTGGGGAACTCGCTACGCAGGATGATCTGCCCGGTGCTGGGGTCGACGGTGATGTCGGTGAACAGCAACTTGCCCGGCAAGGGGTAGAGGCTGCCGTCGTCCTGGATCAGCGTCGCCTTGGCCTGGCCCTGGCCGACCTGCTGCAACTGCCCGGCGCGCAGGGCGCGGCGCAGGTCGTTGAGTTCACGGGTCGATTGGGTCAGGTCGGCGTGGATCGGGTTCAGTTGCTGGATCAGTGCCAGGGGCGTGGCTTCGTTCTGGCCCACCAGGGCACCCTCGGTGACCAACGCACGGCCAATGCGCCCGGAAATCGGCGCCGTCACCGTGGCATAGCCCAGGTTCAACCGCGCCCGCTGCACCGCGGCCTCATTGCCGGCGACGTCGGCAGCGGTTTGCCGGGCGGCGGCGCGGGCGTTGTCGTAGTCCTGGGCGCTGATGGCTTTTTCTTCGATCAACTGGCTATAGCGCTGCTCTTGCAGGCGCGCCTGAAACGCATTGGCCTGAGCCTTGCGCAGGTTCGCCTCGGCACTGTCCAGGTCAGCCTTGAACGGCGCCGGGTCGATGCGAAACAGTACGTCGCCTTTTTTCACGTCGCTGCCCTCGGCGAAGGTGCGTTGCAGCACCACGCCCGCGACCCGGGCCCGCACCTCGGCCATGCGTGGCGCGGCAATGCGCCCACTCAATTCACTGCTGATGGACAGCGGCCGGGCCTGCACCGTCTCGATCCGCACGCTAGCCAGGGGGGGCGGAGCTTCGGCGGTGGACGTTTTCTCGCAAGCGCTCAATAACAAGGCCATGGCCAACAGGCACAGCGGCGCAACCAGTTTTCTCGACATGCGGATACCCCAATAATGACCCCGGCATGCTACGGGCAGCGGTCAAGGGCTGCTGTGAAGCTATGTAGTGCCTGTGTGAAAAAGTGTGAAGGCGGGATTCCCACAGGGCGCAAGGCGTATATCCTGCGCGGCTTGAACCTTGTGTTCGGCCCGTGGGAGCGAGCCTGCTCGCGATAGTGGCCTATCAGCCGATAAGAGGCTGGCTTGGGTCACACCATCGCGAACAGGCTCGCTGCCACAACCGGATACCGCCACCGCACTGCCCGGACGCCCCCCATGCCCAACATTCTCCTGGTCGAAGACGACCCCGCGCTCTCCGAGCTGATCGCCAGTTATCTGGAGCGCAACGGTTATCACGTCAACGTCATCAGCCGCGGCGACCAGGTACGCGAGCGCGCCCGCAGTACGCCGCCGGACCTGGTGATCCTCGACCTGATGCTGCCTGGCCTCGATGGCCTGCAAGTGTGCCGCTTGCTGCGCGCCGACTCGGCGAGCCTGCCGATCCTCATGCTCACTGCCCGTGACGACAGCCACGACCAGGTGCTGGGCCTGGAAATGGGCGCCGACGATTACGTGACCAAGCCCTGCGAGCCGCGGGTATTGCTGGCGCGGGTGCGCACCTTGCTGCGCCGCAGCAGCCTGGGCGAACCGCAGTCGGCCAGCGACCGTATCCTGATGGGCAACCTGTGCATCGACCTGTCCGAACGCACGGTGACCTGGCGCGAGCAACCGGTGGAGCTGTCCAGCGGCGAATACAACCTGCTGGTGGTGCTCGCCCGCCATGCCGGTGAAGTGTTGAGCCGCGACCAGATCCTGCAACGCCTGCGCGGCATCGAGTTCAACGGCACCGACCGCTCGGTGGACGTGGCCATCTCCAAGCTGCGGCGCAAGTTCGACGACCATGCCGGCGAGGCGCGCAAGATCAAGACCGTGTGGGGCAAGGGCTACCTGTTCAGCCGTTCGGAATGGGAATACTGAAGCCATGTTGCGGATTCTGGTGCGCCTGTACCTGATAACCATCGTCACCTTCAGCGCGGCGCTCTACCTGGTGCCGGACCTGGTGATAAAGGTCTTCAACGAGCGTTTCCTGAGCTACAACCTGGACCAGTCCCGGGGCCTGCAAAACCTCATCGTGCAGCAGTTTCGCACGCTGCCCGCCGAGCAGTGGCCGGCCCTGGCCGCCCGCATGGACGGCGAGTTCCACCCACTGCAAATCGCCCTGGTGCGCAACGACGACCCAGACTTCAGCCTGTATGAAACCGAACGCCTGCAACGGGGCGAGAAGGTCGTGCGCCTGGGCGCCTGGGGGTGGCGCACCCTGGCGGTGGCACCGCTGGACGACCAGGTGGCGGTGAAACTGGTGGTGCCGCCCGACCCGTTGGATGTCAACTTGCTGTACTGGAGCATCAACGTGCTGATCGGCGCCGCGCTGTTGGCGTGCCTGCTGCTGTGGCTGCGCCCCCACTGGCGCGACCTGGAGCGCCTGCGTAGCACCGCCGAACGCCTGGGCAAGGGCCACCTGAGCGAGCGCACCCATATTCCGCCCAGCTCCAACATCGGCGCCTTGGCCCACGTGTTCGACACCATGGCCGATGACATCGAAAACCTGCTCAACCAGCAGCGCGACCTGCTCAATGCCGTGTCCCACGAACTGCGCACGCCCCTCACACGCCTGGATTTCGGCCTGGCCCTGGCCCTCTCCGACGAAATGCCCGCCGCCAGCCGCCAACGCCTGCAAGGGCTGGTGGCGCATATCCGCGAACTGGACGAGTTGGTCCTGGAACTGCTGTCCTACAGCCGTTTGCAGCACCCGGCGCAGTTGACCGAACGGGTGCAGGTGTCCCTCGACGAGTTCATCGACAGCATCCTGGGTAGCGTTGACGACGAGCAGATCTCCCCGGAAGTGGTGATCGACGTGCTCCTGTACGGCGAACTCGACCGTTTCACCCTCGACCCGCGCCTCACCGCCCGGGCCCTGCAAAACCTGCTGCGCAATGCCATGCGCTACTGCGAAAAGCGCATCCAGGTCAGCGTCCAGGTGCTGGCCGACGGTTGCGAGGTATGGGTGGACGACGACGGCATTGGCATCCCGGACGACGAACGCGAACGGATATTCGAGCCGTTCTATCGCCTGGACCGCAGCCGCGATCGTGCCACCGGAGGCTTCGGCCTGGGCCTGGCCCTCAGCCGCCGGGCCCTGCAAGTGCAGGGCGGCAGCCTCACCGTAGAAGCCTCGCCCCTGGGCGGCGCGCGGTTTGTGCTGTGGCTGCCGGTGCAGGAGTGAGCACGGCGCGGTCAGGCCCGCCCCACTGGGGTTTGCTGGGCAGTCCCGCTTTTGGCCGATGCGCTGCCTTACTCCGCCGGGGGATGGCGCGTTATAGTTCGGCCTTCTTTTTTCTCCGGTAAAGGATCACTGCCATGTCGCAATACCAAGCGTTCAGCGTCGAACTGACAGACAACATCGCCCATGTGCAGATAAACCGCCCGGAAAAAATCAACGCCATGAACGCCGCGTTCTGGACCGAGATCATCGAGATCTTCCAGTGGGTCGAGGACACCGACGCCGTGCGCGTGGTGGTACTCAGTGGCGCCGGCAAGCATTTTTCTTCGGGCATCGACCTGATGATGCTGGCCAGCGTGGCCAACGAGTTCGGCAAGGACGTGGGCCGCAACGCGCGCTTGCTGCGGCGCAAGATCCTGCAACTGCAAGCCTCCTTCAACGCCGTGGACCAATGCCGCAAACCGGTGCTGGCGGCAATTCAGGGCTATTGCCTGGGGGGCGCCATCGACCTGATTTCGGCCTGCGACATGCGCTACGCCGCTGATGACGCGCAGTTCTCCATCAAGGAAATCGACATCGGCATGGCCGCCGACGTTGGCACCCTGCAACGCCTGCCGCGCATCATCGGTGACGGCATGCTGCGCGAACTGGCTTACACTGGGCGCACCTTTGGCGCCGAAGAAGCGCTGCGCATCGGCCTGGTCAACCGCACCTGGAGCGATGCCGCCGGCCTGCTCGACGGCGTACTGGGCATTGCCCGGGAAATCGCCGCCAAGTCGCCGATCGCCGTCGCCGGCACCAAGCAAATGATTAGCTACATGCGTGACCACAGCATCAACGATGGCCTGGAATACGTAGCCACCTGGAACGCCGCGATGTTGCAATCGGCCGACCTGCGCGTGGCCATGGCCGCCCATATGAGCAAGCAGAAACCTGAATTCGCGGACTGAGCACCTATGACTTCACGCTGGACCACCGCCGTACTGGATACCGATGTGCCGGGAGGCTGGGCCGTGGCCCGCAGCCGCGATGGCTTTTTGCTCGATGACAATGGCGCGCTGTTCCCGCGCGAATGGCTCAAGCGCCAGGATCTGTCGATCCTGGGCGAGCACGGCATCGGCCACCTCGATGGCGAGCCGGTGTACCTGCTGGAGCTCAATGCCCCCGCCGACGTGGCGGGTTGCCGTTGGCAGGGGCTGCGCGGTTTCATGCTCGACGGCGATCACACCCTCTACAAGGTGCTGGGCTACGCCGCGCAAATCGGCACCTGGGCCCGCGAACACCGCTTCTGCGGTAACTGCGGCCAGGCGATGGCGCAGATCCACTGGGAGCGGGCGATGTACTGCCAACCCTGTGACCTGCGCCATTACCCGCGCATCTCGCCGAGCATGATTGTGCTGGTTACCCGTGGCGACGAGGTGCTATTGGCCCGTTCGCCACGTTTTGTCAGCGGCGTCTACAGCACCCTGGCTGGGTTCGCCGAGCCAGGGGAGTCGGCCGAAGACTGCCTGGTGCGCGAAGTGCGCGAAGAAGTGCAGGTGCAGGTGCGCAACATCCAGTACGTGGGCAGCCAGTGCTGGCCGTTTCCCCATTCGATGATGTTGGGTTTCCACGCCGAGTACGCGGGCGGTGAGATCGTGCCGCAAGCAGACGAGATCGAAGATGCCCAGTGGTTCAACATCCATGCGCTGCCGCCATTGCCGGCGTCACGCTCGATCGCCCGCTACCTGATCGACCTGTATGTGGCGCGGCGCCTAGGCCACAGCGAACCAGTGCTGCCAGGCTAGGCGCACGGTCAGGCCCAGCACCACGGTAATGAACACCGGGCGAATGAACTTCGCCCCACCACTGATGGCCGAGCGCGCCCCGAAGAACGCGCCGACCATCACCGCCAGGCCCATGCTCAGGCCGATGATCCAGTCCACCTGCCCGGAAAAGATGAACACCGACAGCGCCGCGATGTTGCTGACGAAGTTCATGCTGCGTGCCACCCCGCTGGCCTTGACCAGGTCGATGGGGTAGAGCAGCAGGCTGCTGACGGTCCAGAACGCCCCGGTGCCGGGGCCGGCCACGCCATCGTAGAAACCCAGGCCGAAGCCTTGGGTCGATTGCCACTTTTTCTTGATCGGCGCGTCGGCGTCCAGCGGCGCCTTGGGCGTGCCGCCGAATAACAGGTACAGGCCACAGCCGAAGACAATCACCGGCAGCATCTTGTTCAGCCACTCGGCGGGCAGGTAATGGGCGACGATGGCGCCGGTCAGCGCCCCCACCAGGGTGCCGACAATCGCGTGCAGCCACTGGCGCGGGTGGAACAGTTTGCGCCGGTAGAACGTGAAGCTGGCGGTGGCTGAGCCGAAGGTGGAACTCAACTTGTTGGTGCCCAGCACCAGATGCGGCGGCAACCCGGCGGTGAGCAGGGCGGGAGTGGTGAGCAAACCACCACCTCCGGCAATGGCATCGATGAAACCGGCGACAAAGGCCACGAGGGCAAGAATGGCGAGGGTGGTGAGGTCTACGCTGAGTTCCAAAGGCATGGGATCGACTTATTCGGCGGGGCAGGAGGGCAAGGGCAGGGCGCTATCTTACCCATAAGCCCTCTACCTGTGGGAACCCGCTCCCTCAGGCGTTCCTGCCAGGCGATAGACATTCGCGCCACAAGACCCAAACCTTTCCTTGGTGTAAGCTCTTGCGCTCTTCGGAATAGACCTTTTTGCGAGCCTTATGCCGTCGCTTTTCAAACGCTCCCTGTTGCCCAAGCTGCGCGGTTTCCCGCTGACCGCCGACGCCGTGACCATCCTCGACAGTGCCGCCGACTACCGGCGTTGCCTGCTGGAGAAAATCGCCCAGGCCACGCGGCGCATCTACATCGTCGCCCTGTACCTGCAACACGATGAGGCCGGCCAGGAAATCCTCGACGCCCTACACGCCGCCAAGGCCGCCCGGCCGCAGCTGGATATCGTGGTCATGGTCGACTGGCTGCGCGCCCAACGGGGCCTGATCGGCGCCGGCAAGCAACCGGGCAACAGTGCCTGGTACCAGGAACAGACGCGCCTGCACAGCAGCGAAGTGCCGATCTACGGCGTGCCGGTGCAGACCCGCGAGCTGTTCGGTGTGCTGCACCTCAAGGGTTTCGTGATCGACGACTGCGTGCTGTACAGCGGCGCGAGCCTGAACAACGTCTACCTGCACAAATTCGACAAGTACCGCTTCGACCGTTATCACCTGCTGCAATGCCCGGCCCTGGCCGACTCCATGCAGCACCTGGTGGAACATGGCCTGGTGGCGTCGCGGGCGGTGCATCGCCTCGACCTGCCGAACCTGCCCACCACCCGCAGCCTGCGTAACGACATCGGCGATTTGCGTAGCCGCCTCAAGCACGCCGCCTACGACACCAGTGCCGGGCGTGTGGTGATGGGTGAATTGTCGGTCAGCCCGCTGCTCGGCGTGGGCAAGAACAACCCGCTGAGCCGGGTGATCTGCGAGTTGATCGCCAGTGCCCAGCAGCAACTGACCATCTGCACGCCGTACTTCAACCTGCCCCTGGCGGTGACCCGGGAGATCAACCGCGCCCTGGCGCGCGGGGTGAAAATCGACATCGTGGTCGGCGACAAGACCGCCAACGATTTCTATATCCCGCCCTGCGAGCCGTTTCGCGTGATCGCGGCGCTGCCGTACCTCTACGAAATCAGCCTGCGCCGCTTTGCCAAGCGCCATCAGCACATGATCGACAGCGGCAAGCTCAACCTGCACCTGTGGCGCGACGGCGACAACACCTACCACCTCAAGGGCATGTGGGTCGATCAGCGCTACACCTTGCTCACCGGCAACAACCTCAACCCCCGGGCGTTTCGCCTGGACCTGGAAAACGCCTTGCTGCTGGACGACCCCAAGGGCGAGTTGTTGGCACCACGGGAGCAGGAGTTGCAGGCGATTTTCCGCCACACCCAGCGCATCGAGCGCTACCAGCAACTGGAAACCCTGGCCGAGTACCCTGCCGCCGTCGGCAAGTTCCTGCGCCGGGTCAGCCGGGTGCGTATCGAGCGGCTGCTCTATCGCATCCTCTGAGCGCCAGCCTTCAACCAATGGCTACTGGTTTTTTTGCCGTCCCCGCCTAAGATGGCCGTCACCTCAACCCGATCAAGGCTCAATTCGGTCAAATGGCGGAAAAAGACAGCATCTCCATCCACCTGGTCCGCGAAGCGCTGCTCCAGAGCTGCGAGCCCGATGGCGCTGCCGAGGTGCTGGGCAAAGTAGGCATCGACCCGCTTCTGCTGGCCGACCCCACTGCCCGCGTGCCCGCCACTGCCTATGCGCGGTTGTGGCGCTTGCTGGCCCGGCGTTTGGACGACGAGTTCTTCGCCATGGACCCACGCAAGCTCAAGTCCGGCAGCCTGGCGTTCCTCTGCCGCAGCGCCATGGCCCAGCCCAGCCTGGCCGCGGGGCTGGCCACGGGGCTGGAGTTTCTGTCGCTGATGCTCGAACACCTGCCGGCGCAACTGGTGCGCCAGCAAAGCCTGGCCGAGATCGTGTTGTTGGAGGACAGCGCCGAACCGCGCCGGGCCTTCACCTATTTCACCTACTGGATGATCGTCCATGGCGTAGCCTGTTGGCTGGCCGGGCGGCGCATCCCGATCCTGGCCATCGAACTGCGCTGCGCGGCACCGGACTTTTGCCACGACTACCAGGTGATGTTTTCCGACAACCTGCGCTTTGATCGCCCGCGCACGCGGATGATTATCTCGGCCGAATACCTGGACCTGCCGATCAAGCGCAGCCTCGATGAACTCAAGCGTTTTCTGGCCCAGGCCCCGGCCAACATCCTGGTCAAGTACCGCGACCCGCAAAGCCTGGCCAGCCGCATCAAGCACGAGCTGCGCCAACTCCCCGCTGCCCACTGGCCGGAAACCCAAGCCCAGGCCCAGCGCCTGTGCATGTCCGCCTCGACCCTGCGCCGGCGCCTGGCGCAGGAGGGCCAGACCTACCAGGGCCTCAAGGACAGCGTGCGCAAGGAGCTGGCGATTGTCTGGTTGGCCGAACCGCAGATCAGCTTCGCCGAGATCGCCACGCGCCTGGGCTTTGCCGACGTCAGCTCGTTCTACAAGGCCTTTCGCAAGTGGTCGGGCTCCAACCCCGGCCACTACCGCAGCCTGATCCTCGACGAACCGTAGCAAGCGCTCGCGCGTGCAGCGGCCGCAACATCGCCACGGCACAACCCCGTCGAGGGGCGCTGCGCAGGCGAGCCTGCTGGCTACAAACGCGATGTCGATCAACCATGGCCAAACCAGTCAAGTAACTTGGTGGCTTTGACCATTGTCCCCCCAGGCCCAGGGCGCCAGTATTTGCAGGCTTTTGTGTAGCTCCCATCCTAATAACAACAGCGAGGGATTCTGCTGATGCGCGATTACCTGACGGCCGCGGCGCAATTCGATTACCACCACACTGTAAACGCCACCCTGGCGGGCAATCTGCAGGCACTTAATGCCTGCGTGGAGTGCTGCGACCGGCATGCCTTACCTGGGCGCATTGCGCTGTTCTGGGAGGGCCGCGACGCCAGCAGCGCGACCTATACCTTCAGCGACTTGCAGGACAAAGCCGCGCGTTTCGCCAATTTTCTGCGTGCCCAAGGGGTCAAGCAGGGCGACCGGGTCGCAGGCCTGCTCCCGCGCAATGTCGAGTTGCTGATTACCGTGCTCGCCACCTGGCGCCTGGGGGCGGTGTACCAACCGCTGTTCACCGCGTTCGGGCCCAAGGCTATCGAACATCGCCTCGTCAGCTCCGGCGCCACCGTGGTGGTCACTGACGCGGTGAACCGGCCCAAACTCAGCGAAGTGGCGGATTGCCCAGCCATCGTCACCGTCGGCGGCCCCAAGGGCCAGGGCATCGTGCGCGGCGATTGGAGTTTCTGGGCCGAACTGGGCAACCACAGCGCCGACTGCGAACCGGTGTTGCTGAGCGGCGAAGACCCGTTCCTGATGATGTTCACCTCCGGCACCACCGGCCCGGCCAAGGCCCTGGCCGTGCCACTCAAGGCACTGGTGGCGTTCCAGGCTTACACCCGCGATGCCGTGGACCTGCGCCCCGAAGACGCCTTCTGGAACCTCGCCGACCCGGGCTGGGCCTACGGCATTTACTTCGGCGTGGCGGGGCCCTTGTCCATGGGCCACCCGATCACCTTCTACGATGGCCCGTTCACCGTGGAAAGCACCTGCCGGGTCATCAACAAATACGCCATCAGCAACCTCACCGGTTCGCCCACCGCCTACCGCATGCTGATCGCCGGGGGCGACGAGTTCGCCCGCGCCATCAAGGGCCGTTTGCGCATCGTCAGCAGCGCCGGCGAGCCTTTGAACCCAGAGGTGATCCGCTGGTTCGCCGACAACCTGGGGGTGGTGATCCACGATCACTACGGCCAGACCGAACTGGGCATGGTGCTGTGCAACCACCACGGCCTGGCGCACCCGGTGCACCTGGGCGCGGCGGGTTTCGCCTCGCCGGGGCACCGCATCGTGGTGCTGGACGACAACCATCAGGAACTGGCGGCCGGGCAACCGGGGATTCTGGCCATCGACCGCCGCCAGTCGCCGATGTGCTGGTTCGCCGGTTACCAAGGCGCGCCGACCAAGGCCTTCGTCGGCGACTACTACCTGAGCGGCGACACCGTGGAACTCAACCCCGACGCCAGCATCAGTTTCGTCGGGCGCAGCGACGACGTGATTACCACCTCCGGCTACCGGGTCGGCCCCTTCGACGTGGAAAGTGCCCTGATCGAACACCCGGCCGTGGTCGAGGCCGCCGTGGTGGGCAAACCCGACCCGGAGCGCACCGAACTGGTCAAGGCCTTCGTCGTGCTCGGCGCCCGTTTCGAGGGCCACCCGGAATTGGCCGAAGAACTGCGCCAACACGTGCGCAAACGCCTGGCCGCCCATGCCTACCCCCGTGAAATCGAATTTGTCAGCGAGCTGCCGAAAACCCCGAGCGGCAAGTTGCAGCGCTTCATCCTGCGCAACCAGGAAATCGCCAAGGCTCAAGAGGCCGCGGCCCACAAGGTCTGAACCCAAGGACACGACGATGCAGATTGAAAACAAGGTATTTATGGTCAGCGGCGGCGCCTCGGGCCTGGGCGCGGCCACCGCACAGATGCTGGTCAAGGCCGGCGCCAAAGTGATGCTGGTGGATTTGAACGCCGAGGCGGTCGCCGCCCAGGCCGAGGCCCTCGGCCCGCAGGCGCAGAGCGTGGTGGCAGACATCAGCCAGGAAGCGGCGGCGCAGGCAGCGGTCGAGGCCACGGTGGCGGCGTTTGGCGGTTTGCACGGCTTGGTCAACTGCGCCGGTGTGGTACGCGGCGAGAAGATCCTGGGCAAGAACGGCCCCCATGCCCTGGCCAGTTTCAGCCAGGTCATCAACGTCAACCTGATCGGCAGCTTCAACCTGATGCGCCTAGCCGCCGAGGTCATCGCCCAGGGCGAGGCCAACGCCGACGGCGAGCGCGGGGTGATTATCAACACCGCGTCGGTGGCGGCATTCGACGGCCAGATCGGCCAGGCTGCCTACGCGGCGTCCAAGGGCGCCATTGCCAGCCTGACGCTGCCGGCGGCCCGCGAACTGGCACGTTTTGGCATCCGCGTAATGACCATCGCCCCCGGTATTTTCGAGACGCCGATGATGGCCGGCATGACCGAAGAAGTGCGCGCCTCCCTGGCCGCTGGCGTGCCGTTCCCGCCGCGCCTGGGCAAACCGGCCGAGTACGCCGCGCTGGCCCGGCATATCATTGAAAACAGCATGCTCAACGGCGAGGTGATCCGTCTCGACGGTGCCTTGCGTATGGCCGCGAAATAAGGAGGATTTGCCATGACTATTGCCCACGACCCGATTGTGATTGTCAGCGCTGTACGCACGCCCATGGGCGGCTTCCAGGGCGATTTGAAAAGCCTGACCGCGCCGCAACTGGGCGCGGCAGCTATCCGCGCCGCCGTGGAGCGGGCGGGTGTTGGTGCCGATGGCGTCGATGAAGTGTTGTTCGGCTGTGTGCTGCCCGCGGGCCTGGGCCAGGCTCCGGCACGCCAGGCCGCCCTCGGCGCCGGCCTGGACAAGGGCACTCGCTGCACCACCCTGAACAAAATGTGCGGCTCGGGCATGGAAGCGGCCATCCTGGCCCACGACATGCTCCTGGCCGGCAGCGCCGACGCGGTGGTGGCCGGCGGCATGGAAAGCATGTCCAACGCGCCGTACCTGCTGGACCGCGCCCGCAGCGGCTACCGCATGGGCCACGGCCGGGTGCTCGATCACATGTTCCTCGACGGCCTCGAAGACGCCTACGACAAGGGCCGCCTGATGGGCACCTTCGCCGAAGACTGCGCCGAGGAACACGGTTTCAGCCGTGAAACCCAGGACGCCTTCGCCATCGCGTCCACCACCCGCGCCCAGCAAGCCATCGCCGACGGTTTGTTCCACACCGAAATCGTGCCGCTGCACGTGACCGTGGGCAAAGAACAAAAAACCATCCGCGACGACGAACAGCCGCCCAAGGCCAAGCTGGACAAGATCGCCGGGCTCAAACCGGCGTTTCGCGAGGGCGGCACCGTTACCGCGGCCAACTCCAGTTCCATCTCCGATGGCGCGGCGGCGTTGCTGATGATGCGCCGCAGTGAAGCGCAAAAGCGCGGCCTTACGCCGCTGGCAGTGATCCACGGCCACGCGGCGTTTGCCGATACGCCGAGCCTGTTCCCGGTGGCCCCGGTGGGCGCGATCCGCAAGCTGATGAGCAAAACCGGTTGGGCCCTGGACGAGGTCGAACTGTTCGAGGTCAACGAAGCGTTTGCGGTGGTCAGCCTGGTGACCATGAGCCAACTGCACATCCCCCACGAAAAAATCAACGTCCACGGCGGCGCCTGTGCTCTGGGTCATCCGATCGGTGCCTCTGGGGCGCGGATCCTGGTGACCCTGCTCTGGGCCCTGCGCCAGAAAGGCCTGAAACGCGGTGTCGCGGCCATCTGCATCGGCGGCGGTGAAGCCACGGCCATGGCCGTTGAAGTGTTGTACTGAGGAAACCCCCATGCTGCCCAATGACGAACAACGACAAATCAGCGACGCCGCCCGGCAATTCGCCCAGGAGCGGCTCAAGCCCTTCGCTGCCGAGTGGGACCGGGAACACCGCTTCCCCCACGAGGCTGTGGGCGAAATGGCCGAGCTGGGTTTTTTCGGCATGCTGGTGCCGGAGCAGTGGGGCGGTTGCGACACCGGTTACCTGGCCTACGCCATGGCCTTGGAAGAAATCGCCGCCGGCGACGGTGCCTGCTCGACCATCATGAGCGTGCACAACTCGGTGGGTTGCGTACCGATCCTCAACTACGGCAGCGACGAGCAGAAAGAACGCTTCCTCAAGCCCCTGGCCAGCGGCGCGATGCTCGGTGCCTTTGCGCTAACCGAACCCCAGGCCGGCTCTGACGCCAGCGGCCTGACAACCCGCGCGCGCCGTGAGGGCGACCACTACGTGCTCAACGGCTGCAAGCAATTCATCACCTCGGGCAAGAACGCCGGGGTGGTGATCGTCTTCGCCGTCACCGACCCCAGCGCCGGCAAGCGCGGCATCAGTGCCTTTATCGTGCCCACCGACGCCCCGGGCTACAGCGTGGCGCGGGTGGAAGACAAGCTCGGCCAGCACGCCTCCGACACCTGCCAGATCCTTTTCGAGGACGTCCAAGTACCGGTGGCCAACCGCTTGGGCGAGGAGGGCGAAGGCTACCGCATCGCCCTGGCCAACCTCGAAGGCGGGCGGGTGGGCATCGCCTCGCAATCGGTGGGCATGGCCCGCGCCGCATTCGAGGCTGCCCGGGACTACGCCCGCGAGCGGCAGAGCTTCGGCAAGGCGATCATCGAGCATCAAGCCGTGGCTTTTCGCCTGGCGGACATGGCCACCCAGATCGCCGTGGCACGGCAGATGGTGCATTACGCCGCCGCCCTGCGCGACAGCGGCAAACCAGCCCTGGTGGAGGCCTCGATGGCCAAGCTGTTCGCCTCGGAAATGGCCGAGAAGGTTTGCTCGCAAGCGTTGCAAACCCTGGGCGGTTATGGCTATTTGAACGACTTCCCGCTGGAGCGCATCTACCGCGATGTGCGGGTGTGCCAGATCTACGAAGGCACCAGCGACATTCAGCGCATGGTCATTTCGCGCAATCTTTGAACAGGAGTTTATCTGTGAGCTACGAAACCATTGTGTTGGACATTCACGACCGCGTCGGCCTTATCACCCTCAACCGCCCGCAGGCGCTCAATGCGCTGAACGCGCAAATCGTCAGCGAAGTGAACCAGGCCCTCGACAGCCTGGAAGCCGACCCGCGCATCGGCTGCATCGTCATCACCGGCTCGAAGAAAGCCTTCGCCGCCGGTGCTGACATCAAGGAAATGGCCGAGCTGACCTACCCGCAGATCTACCTCGACGACCTGTTCAGCGACAGCGACCGCATCGCCAACCGCCGCAAGCCGATCATCGCGGCGGTGGCCGGCTTCGCTTTGGGCGGCGGTTGTGAACTGGCGCTGATGTGCGACTTCATCCTGGCCGGCGACAACGCCAAGTTCGGCCAACCGGAAGTCAACCTCGGCGTGCTGCCAGGCATGGGTGGCACCCAACGCCTGACCCGCGCCGTGGGCAAGGCCAAGGCCATGGAAATGTGCCTGACCGGGCGCTTGATCGATGCGGTGGAAGCCGAGCGTGCTGGCATCGTGGCGCGCATCGTGCCCGCCGATGAATTGGTGGAAGAAGCCCTGAAAGTCGCCGCGGTGATCGCCGCCAAGTCGCTGCCGGTGTCGATGATGGTCAAGGAAAGCGTCAACCGCGCCTTCGAAGTGAACCTGGCCGAGGGCGTGCGCTTCGAGCGTCGTGTGTTCCATGCCGCCTTCGCCACCCAGGACCAGAAAGAAGGCATGGCCGCCTTCATCGCCAAGCGAGCGCCACAGTTCACTGACCGTTAAACCCTTCCTCTCGTCGATAGCAAGCGGGGTCGCCCGCTTGCTAGTCGAACACAAGGCCGAAGGCCACTGCGCTGGCCCCTGCGTCTTAGCAGGCTCCTCGCACGTCGCGGTGTCATTGGCTCAAGCCTCTCGCACGTCCGCTGCAAAGGGCGGTCCTGACCGCCAGCCCATGTCCTCCCATCGAACCCCTCACCCAGTACCCAAGTAGCATAGGGTGCCGCCCCGGGGCTTCGTACACTCAGCGCTCAAGACAGCGCACCCGCGGGAGGCGAACATGCAGCAAGGCCAGGCCGAAGGTGTCGTCAGTGCCATGTCCCAAGCGACCGATGCGGAGCAAGCGGCCCAGGATCTGGCGCGGCAGTTGTTGCACCCGCATCTGGGCTTCGTGTTGTTTTTCTGCTCCGCCGAGTACGACTTGCAGGCCCTGGGCCGTGCCCTGGCACAGAGTTTTGGCGGTATTCGCCTGGCGGGTTGCACCAGCGCCGGCGAGATCACCCCCAACGGCTACGGGCGCGGCTGCATCACGGCGGTGGGGTTTGACCATCGGCATTTTTCCATCGCCCTCGAACTGATCGACCAGATGGAGCACTTCAGCCTGATCGACGCCCAGCAGATGGTCGAGCGCCTGGCCGGCGATTGCCGCAGCAACAGCCTGGCGCCGATCAAGGGCAACAGTTTTGCCCTGACCTTGCTCGACGGTTTGTCCAGCCGCGAGGAAATGGTCCTCGCCGCCTTGAGTGCCGCCCTGGGCGATATCCCGCACTTTGGCGGTTCGGCCGGGGACGACAATTACCTGACCCATACCCACGTCTACTTCAACGGTGAATTCCACAGCGGCGCGGCGGTGGTGGTGCTGGTCAATACCTGGCTGGATTTCGAGGTGTTCACCACCCATCACATCCTGCCGCGGGCGGAAAAACTGGTGGTGACCCACGCCGACAGCCCGCAGCGCCGGGTTTACGAGCTCAACGCCGAGCCCGCCGCCCAAGAATACGCGCGGCATATCGGCGTGCCGGTGGCCCAGTTGGACCACCGGGTGTTCGCCGCCCACCCCTTGGCCGTGCGCATCAATGAGCAGTACTACGTGCGCGCTATCCAACAGGTGCACGAGGACTTGAGCCTGAGTTTCTACTGCGCGGTGGAGAACGGCATCGTCCTTACGGCCATGACCCCCGGGCCGCTGCTGCCCAACCTGCATACCTTGTTCGATGGTTTGCAGGCGCGCCTGGGGGAGTTGCTGCTGACCATCGGCTGCGACTGCTTCCTGCGGCGCCTGGAACTGGAAGACGACGGCAGCCTGGAGCAGATCGGCGCTTTTTTGCGCGAACAACGGGTGCTGGGTTTCAACACCTACGGAGAACAGTTCAATGGCATGCACATCAACCAGACCTTCACCGGCGTCGCCATTGCCCGCAACCGCACCCGCCACGGCCGTTGACCTGCAAGGGCAGGTCGATGCCCTGCGCGAGCAGAACCGCAAGCTGCAACGCATCAATGGTGCGCTGATCGAGCGCATCGAATCCGGCGGCACCCGTGGCAACGACCCTTACTCGGCGTTCCAGCACTCGGTGGTGCTGGCCGAACAGGTGCGCGAACGCACCGATGCGTTGAACCAGGCAATGGCCGAACTCAAGGCCGGCAACCACTTGCTTAGCGAAGCGCGGCTGCGCGCCGAAACCGCGCACCGGCACCTGATCGACGCCATCGAGAGCATTTCCGACGCCTTCGTGCTGTTCGACGAAGAACAGCGCATCGTGTTGTTCAACAGCCGCTTCAAGGCGTTCTGGGCCAACAGCCGGGTGCGCATCATCGCCGGTATGCGCCTGAGCGAAGTCAAACGCCTAATGACCGGCACCGGGCTGTTCAGCGAAGAGCCGCGCGGCCACGCCGACGAACACCTGCTGTACCGCTTGCAGGACGGGCGCTGGTTGCAGGTCAGCGAGCGGCCGACCCAAGAGGGCGGGCGGGTGATCCTGTTCACCGACATCACCGAGGTCAAGCTCAGCGAAACCGTGCGCCGCGAACAAGCGGTGGCGCAAAAATCGCACCTGCTGCAACGGGCCGTGGACAACCTGTCCCAGGGCGTGGCCATGGTCAACGCCGAGGGCATCCTGGAGCTGTGGAACCGGCGCTTCCTGGAACTCAGTGGCCTGGCGCCGGTGGCGGCCCACCGGCCGTTCGCCGAGGTCATCGGCGACAGCGAACTGAGCCTGCTCACCCCGGCCAGCCGCGACCTCAATGGCCGTGTGGTGCGTGAGTGCGAGCAACGCCTGTACGATGGCCGGGTGCTGGAGATCCGCACCCATCCGTTGCCCACGGGTGGGTTCGTCAACACCTTCACCGACATCACCGAGCGCTACCAGCACGCCGAAGCCCTGAGCGAAAGCGAACGCTGGATCCGCCTGATTACCGACCACGTGCCCGCGCTGATCGCCTACCTCAACGCTGACCTGGTGTATGAGTTCACCAACAAGGTCTACGAAGAATGGTACTGCTGGCCCCGGGGCGTGATGCTTGGCCAAAGCCTGCGCCAGGTGCACAGCGAAGAACACTACCGGCGCCTGGAGGCCTACGTGGCGCGAGCGCTGGACGGCGAGAGCGTGACGTTCGAGTTCCCCGAAACCAATATCAATGGCCAGGAGCGCTACATGCTGCGCTCCTATGTGCCCAATCGCCTGGCCAGCGGCGAGGTGGTGGGGATTTTCGTGCTGATCCGCGACATCACCGAACGGCGGCGCACCGCCGAAGCCCTGCACCAGGCCTACCAGAACCTGGAACTGCGGGTGCGCGAGCGCACGGCCGAGCTGACCAGCCTCAACGACCAGTTGCTGCGCGAGATCGACGAACGCAGCCGCGTCGAATCGCGCTTGCGCGAAGCCAAGCTGGAGGCCGAACAGGCCAACCTGTCCAAGACCAAGTTCCTCGCGGCGGTCAGCCATGACCTGCTGCAACCGCTCAACGCCGCGCGGCTGTTCACCAGTGCCCTGCTGGAGCGCCGCGAGCCGCTGGCCAACGCGGTGCTGGTGCGCAACGTCAGCAACTCCCTGGAAGACGTGGAAAACCTGCTGGGCACCCTGGTGGACATTTCCAAGCTCGATGCCGGGGTGATAAAGGCCGATATCGCGCCATTCGCCCTCAGCGAATTATTGGAAAACCTGGCCGCCGAGTACGCCCACGTGGCCCGCAGCGAAGGCCTGCAACTGCACTTTGTCGCCTGCTCGGCGCTGGTGCGCAGTGACGTGCAGCTGCTGGCGCGGATCCTGCGCAACCTGCTCAGCAATGCCATCCGCTACACCCCCAGCGGCCGTGTGATGCTGGGTTGCCGACGCCACCGCCAGCGCTTGTCCATCGAGGTCTGGGACAGCGGCATGGGCATCGAGGCCCACAAGCTGCAAGAGATTTTCCAGGAGTTCAAACGCGGCGACGTGCAGCGGCCCAACCAGGACCGTGGCCTGGGTTTGGGCCTGGCCATCGTGGAAAAAATCGCCGGCATTCTTGGCCACCGCATCAGCGTGCGCTCGTGGCCGGGCAAGGGTTCGGTGTTCGCCGTGGAGGTGCCGCTGTCGGCCACCGCGCCGAAACCGGCGCCGCGCCTGGCCCTGAGTGAACTGCTGGTGGAACGCTTGCGCGGGGCGCGGATCTGGGTACTCGATAACGACGCGGCGATCTGCGCCGGCATGCGCACCTTGCTCGAGAGTTGGGGCTGCCAAGTGGTCACCGCACTGTCGGAAGAAGACCTGGCGCGCCAGGTGGACAACTACCACAGCGAGGCTGACCTGCTGATCGCCGACTATCACCTGGACCAGGGCAAGAATGGCGTGGACGCCGTGGCCCAGATCAACGCCCGCCGCGCCAGTGCCTTGCCAGCGCTGATGATTACCGCCAACTACAGCAATGAACTGAAACTGCAAATGCGCGAACTGGGCCACACCCTGATGCACAAACCGGTGCGGCCGATGAAACTGAAGACGGCCATCAGCCATTTGCTTGGGCAAGTGCAGGGTTAGGCAGCGCGCGCTGTAAGCGGGCTTGCAGCCTCTAGAGGCAATGGCGGGCGAGCGGAGCGCCGCCCGGCCCGCTCCCACAGTGGGCCCGCCAGTCAGCGGCGCAGGTACGCCGCGAAATCAATATCCCCGGCACTGAGGATCGCCTGCACCCGGTTGTGCACGTTGAGCTTGCGCAGGATCGCGGAAACGTGGGCCTTGACCGTGGTTTCGGCGATTTCCAGGGTGTAGGCGATCTGCTTGTTGGATTCGCCCTTGGTCATGCGTTCGAGCACCAGCAATTGCTTGCGGGTCAGGGCCTGGAGCAGTTCGGGCGGGAAGTTGGGAGTGTCGTTCATCGTTCGGCGGGTGCCGGTTTTTTGCGTGCGGATGATGTCCGAAGGCAAGTACACGTTGCCGTTGAGGATCTGCTGGATGGCCTCGGTCATTTGTGCCCGGGGCGAGGATTTGGTGATAAAGCCCACCGCGCCATAGGTGATGGCTTGCAGCACGATCTGCTTGTCCTGCTCGGCGGAGACGATCACCACCGGGATGGTGGGCGCCTCGTTGCGCAGGTTTATCAAGCCATTGAGGCCGTGCATGCCGGGCATGTTCAGGTCCAGCAGGATCAGGTCCAGGTCGTCGTGTTCCTGGGTCAGGGCCATGGCGCTGTCCAGGTCGGCGGTTTCCAGCACTTGGCTACCGGCAAAACCGTCGCTGATGACGTTGCAGATCGCTTCGCGAAACAGGGGGTGATCGTCGGCAATCAGAATCTTGTACATGGCCTTTCACCTCGGTTTTTATGGGTTGGGTGGGCAGTGGCACGCAGGGTGTCGCGGTCAGGGAAAGGGTTCGGGCTGTGCCGGCGCCAGGGGCAGGTGCGCCGCTTCCCAGGCGTCCAGGCCATCGCGATACCAGTACACCTGGGTATAGCCTAGCGCCGTGGCGCGTTTTACCGCGTTCCAGCTCAACCAGCAATCGGAACGGCAGTAGAACACCAGTGGGCGCGCAGCTTGGCCGGCGCTGGCAGCGCTTAGGTGGCGGGCGAAATAGGTTTGCCAGGGTGGCGTCAGGTCGCCATCGCCAGTGTTGGCCAGCCACAAGCTGCCGGGCAGGTTGGCGTGGGGCTGGTCTTCGATGAAACGCCCGTGCAGCCACTGGCGGCGGTAAACGTCCACCAGTACCGGCGCGGGCGATTGGGCCAGTAGCTGCTGCAATTGCGCGGTATCGACGATCCTGCCGCCGTCCACCTGGGCCGGTGTCGGGCTGCGGTACAGGCTGATGCGGTAGCCTTCGGCGGAGAACAGTGGCTCCTGGGCCTGCGCCGCGCCCAGCCAGAGGCTCAGGCACAAGGCAGCAGCAAAGGGCAGCGGCAGGTGGCGCGGTGCAAGGGGCATAGGGGGCAATCCTTCTTGTTATAAGCCCATTACATGCCAGGGGCGCTGCTTTGTGAATGCGACGATAGACAGCAAAACCGCTACTAAAGTCGTAGTTTCAAGGGCTAAAAGCCATTCCCCCTATGGGAGCAACGGTCTTACCCTCTGCCATTGGTCACTGCCATCGCGAGCAGGCTCGCTCCCACAGAGGAAAATGAAAACCCCACCCACGCCACCGTTCAACGGTGGGTGCGGGCCTTGCCCGCGATGGGGTGAGCCCGTTCCCACACAAACCGCCCCCCTTGGGCCAATGGGGTCGGTAAACCCTGCACAAAGTACCGATCAGCCAGTACCAAGGTAGTAAACCGCGCGGTGGGCAGCGGTCTTAGGATGGACGCTCGGCCTACCTATAAAAAAGAGAAACCCAGCCATGCGTATTCTCAAAGCCTTGTTGTTGCCCTTGCTGTTGATCCTGAGCCTGGTGGGGGTGGACAAGCTGCACACCCCGGTGAGCTTGCCGTTGCCTACGCTGGCGGGGCATTGAGCCGTGTTTGCCGGATGGCCGCTGCACCTCTGGGCCACGGCGTGGCGGCGCCGGGCTGGCCGCGATGCGGCCCTTGAGCAACTGCGCGCCGAAAACCGCCAGTTGCGCCACAGCCTGCTGGCCGCCCGTGAGCAAGAACGTACGCGCCTGGGCCAGGCCCTGCACGACGACCTGGGCCAATACCTGGCGGGCATCCGCGCCCAGGCGTGCTTGCTGCGGGTGGTGGCAGGGCAGCCCGAAACCGTGACGCAAACGGCCCTGGCCCTGGAGCACAATTGCCAGCAGTTGCAGCAAGGCTTTCGCGCCTTGGTGCGCGACTTGTATCCCGAGGTGCCGCAGCCCTTGCCCCAGGCGTTGGCGTCGCTGGTTGGCCAGTGGCAAGGCACCCACGGCATCGACTGCCGCCTACAGGTCAGCCCACGGCTGCCGGTGTTGCCCGTGGCCAGCCAAACCCACCTCTACCGGTTCATCCAGGAAGCCCTGACCAACGTGGCACGCCATGCTTGCGCCACCGGCGTGCGTGTACGCCTGCAAACCCGAGGCACTGGGTTGCGCTTGTTGATCCGCGATAACGGCCAGGGCGCGGCGCGGCCACAATCCCCCGGCGTAGGCCTGCGTTCGTTGGCGCAACGGGCACACAGCCTCGGCGGCGGGTTGCGCATTGTCAGCCCCGCGGGCGGCGGTTGGGCGCTGATTTTGAGTATTGCGGGGGAGGGCCGATGAATATTTTGCTGGTGGATGACCACGCCGTGGTGCGCCAAGGCTACGCCAGCCTGCTGCGGGCGGTGCTGCCGACGATGCAGGTGCGTGAGGCCGCTAACGGCGAGGAGGCGCTGGCGCGGGTGCAGGAGGAGATCCCGCACCTGGTGATTATGGATTTCGGCCTGCCGGGGATCAGCGGCCTGGAAACCACCCGGCGCCTGCGCCAGCGCTTGCCGCAATTGCGGGTGCTGTTTTTCAGCCTGCACGATGAGTTGCCGCTGGTGCGCCAGGCCCTGGATGCCGGTGCCTCGGGCTACCTGACGAAAAACGCCGACCCCGAAGTGCTGATCGAGGCGGTGCGGCGCATCCTCGCCGGGCACGCGTACATCGAGCAGCCCTTGGCCACACAGTTGGCCTGTAACCCGCAAGCCCACAACGCCCAGGACCCACGCCTGCAAAGCATGACCCAGCGCGAATTCGAGATTTTCGTGATGTTGGCCAAGGGCACGCCCACCCGCTCGATTGCCGAGCAGTTGTGTATTAGCGCCAAGACGGTGTCCAACCACCTGACCTTGCTCAAGAGCAAATTATCGGTCAGCTCCCATGCCGAGTTGGTGCACCTGGCCATCGATACCGGGATCATGCGCGTGGCCTGTTAGCCGCTAGCGCACAAACGCCTGGGGGCGCCTGGCTTGCCGGTGATGGCGGCCTTGAGACCGCCATCGCGAGCAAGCTCCCACAGCAATGGGGGGTGGAACGGGCGGGTTAGTTGAGCAACCCGCCCATGCCCTTGGTCAGGCTGTTGAAGCCATTGCCCAGGGCGTCGCCCATGCCTTTGACCGCATCACCGACCTTGCCCGGTGCGGAGAGGATGTTTTCCTCGTACTTGACCTTGCCGATTTCGGTCTGGTCGGCGGTGTTGGCCGCCACCGACAGGGCGGCGGTGGACTTCATGCAACTGGCCCGCTGCGCGCCTTTGCAGACGTGGGTGGCGGCCAGTTTCATGGCGCTGCTGAACACCTTGCACTTGTTGTCGTCGTAGGCGGCGGCGATCAATTCGCCCGAGGTGTTGACCGTGCTCGCGGTGCTTTGCGCGCGGTCGCCGTACTCCCAACCCTTTTTCGCAAAGTTGAAGATCGAGCGCCCGCGCTTGCCGACGATGTTGACGATCGCCCCGGAGGCCGGCAGGGCCGCGCTGAGGATCGCCAGCATGCGCTCCTTGCCGTCGAGTTCCTTGCCGGTCATCCAGTCGCGGCCGGTGAGGGCGCTGTAGCCGTTGACGATGTTGGAGATCACCGGGATGGTTTCCACCACGTCCTTGAGGGCGCTCAGGCCAATGACTTTCCAGTCGAAACCGCCCTTGGGTTCACAGGGCAGTTTTTCGCCCTTGGCCTCGCTGGCCAGGCCCCATGCGGTATCGGGCAGCGTGCTCAGGGGCTCGAGGGCTTTTTTGGTGGCGTCTTCGAGTTTCTCGCTGTATTTGCTGGCGTGCGGGTCTGGATAAATCGTGGTCGGCACCAATGGGCCGATACTCAGGCGCTGGCTCGGCCGGTAGCCTTTGCTGGATTTGCCATCGTCCACGGTGCTGAGCACGTAGTCGCGGCCGACGAACTCCAAGGGCTGGCCGGTGGGGTTGTGGATCACCACCTGGGAGTTGCTGGCGCCGCCGTCGTGGTTGTTTTTCACCGCCAAACCGTTCTCGGTCAGGCTGTAGTCGGCCAGGCTCTGGCTGTTGTCGCCCGCCTCGGCAGCCATGCGCTCGCCCAGGACGTTCATCGCCGCCAGGGAGGCGTCCACCGCTTTGTCGTCGATGCTGGCCGGAATCAGCGCACGGCTGATGTTGGAGTCCTTGAGCAGCGGCACCGCGGACTTGAAGTACGGGTTGTTGAGCAGGTCGGATTTGCCGCCACCCAGCTTCAGCCCGGCGGTCTGGGCCAGCTCCAGAGCGCTGCGTGGGTCGCTCAGGTCGGCTTCAAGGAAGGCTTCGGCTTTCTGCTGCAGGCCGTTGGCCTGGGCCATCACGCTGTTGGCCTTGCTCAGCATCGAGGCGGCGTTGCCAGGCAGGTAGTTCTTGGCGTGCTCCAGGGCTTGCTTCTTGAACTTGTCGCCCACGCAGAACGACGACAGCTCGGCCAGGCCGCCGGGGTGGGCGGCTTCGATGAGTTTTCTCTGGGTGTCGCTCAAGCGGTCCGGCTCGCACGGGGTGTCGCGCAGCCACCAGACCAGCCCTTGCATGGCGTAGTGGGCCTGCGGGTTGACCGCGGCGTACTTGTGCAGGTCCTGGGACAGGGGTAGCAGCGCCGGCGGCATGTAGTTGGCGGCCGGGCGCAGGCTCATTTTCGAGCCGCGCCACGGGGCGGCCAAACCGTGGTCGTTGCAGTAGGTGAGAATCGCCGCGCCGACAGTCATACCGGGCGGGATGACGATGCTGTCCATGCCGTTCTTGTTGCGGGTCATTTTCAGCGCGGCTTGCTTGCCTTCGCGGTAGGCGCGGCTTTTAGCGATGTAGCGCACCATCGGCACCACGGTACGGCTGACTTCGCGCAGTTCGTCGGCGCTCAGTTCGGTCTTTTGCCCGTACTTGGCCAACAGGGCCTTGACCTGGTCGCCGTAGCGCTGCACTTCGCCGGGTTTGGTCGGGTCGTACACCGGCAAGTCGTCCAGGGGTTGGCGCTCGATCAGTTTCTTGGCGGCCAGGGCGCGCTGCTGGTCCTGCTCGCTCCAGCTGCGAAAGTCCATGCCTGTGCGCCCGTTGCTGCTCAGGCCCAGGCTGGCGGCGGTGTCGTTGGCCATGCCGGTGACCGAAGACAGCGAAGCCAACAGCGAACCGGAGGCATTGCTCAGGTCGCTGGCGGAACCGGGTGTGGTGTCGTTGGATTTGAGGTTGCCGGGCAAACAGCCGACGAGAAAACTGCACAGGGTGATCGCCGCGCTGGCCCGAAGAAACCGCGACGACCGTAACTGCATGATGCTCATAGCATTTCCATTGGCTATTCGAAGAGTGATGCCATATTAATGGCACGGCTTCGCATCGCACAATGCGCCTAGCGAAATCGGCTTGCTACACAAACAGGCTTACTTGGGCGCTGATGCCCATTATTTGTCCCAGGTGGCCGGGCAATCGGTACAGCCTTCCATGTTGCTGTCCTGGAAGTTGGCGTAGTGCTGGCGGGTGCCGGTGAGGGTGGCGTGTTCCAGGTTGCTTTCGCCGAACTTGGCTTCTTGCAGGTTGGCGTCGCTGAGGTTGGCGCCTTTGAGGTCGGCTTTGCTCAGCCAGGTCATTTCCAGGTCGGCGGCTTGCAGGTTGGCGTTGTGCATTTTCGCCCCGGAGAGGCGGGCGAATTCCAGGTAGGCGCCGGTGAGGTTGGCGTCCTTGAATTGGGCGCCCTGGGCAAACATGCCCCAGCCCTGCACGGCCAGCAGCTTGGCGCCGCTGAAGTCGGCCAGGCGCAGGTTGGTCTGTTGCAGGCTGGCGCGGGTCAGGTTGGCGCCTTGCAATTGGGCTTTTTCCAGGTTGGCCAGGTCCAGGCGCGCGTGGCGCAGGTCGGCACCGCGCAGGTCGGCGCCACTGAGGTTCATTTTGCGCAGGTCCTGGTTGCTCAGTTTGGCGTTGCGCAGGTCGGCGCCAGGGCATTGGCTGGATTCGGCGATCACGCAACCGTTGATGGTCAGTGCGCTGTCGCCACCGTCATCGTCCGTGGCGGCGAGGGCCAGGGGGGCGGTGAGGGCGAGGATCAGAGGCAGGTAGTTCATGACGCAGGACTCCTGGGGTGAAGGCTTGGGGCCGTTGGGCTGTGCCTGTATGGGGGCGGGCAAGCCCGCTCCCATAAGTGAAACAGACCCACGGCCACCTCGTGGCAGCCGTGGGTATCGGCTTACTTCTGGGCGACCTTGCTGTCCCAGCTCGGGATCTTGAAGACCCAGAACGAGCCGCCCTGTGCCACCGGTTTGGTCAGCTCGGCCATGTCGCCGCCCCACAGCGGTACCGCGCCGCCGTAGCCGACGGTGACACCGATGTACTGCTCGCCATCCTGTTCCCAGGTGATCGGCGGGGAGACGATGCCGCTGCCGGTTTGGAACTTCCACAGTTCCTTGCCGGTTTTCGCGTCGAAGGCCTTGAAGAAGCCGTCGCCGGTGCCGGTGAACACCAGGTTGCCCTTGGTGGCCAGTACGCCAGCCCACAGTGGCAGTTGCTCTTTATGCTCCCAGACCACCTTGCCGGTGGTGGGGTTCATGGCGCGCAGGGTGCCGACGTGGTCGTCGTACATGCGTTTGATGCGGAACCCCATGCCCAGGTAGGCCGAGCCTTTTTTGTAGTTGACCTCTTCGGTCCAGTATTCCTCTTTCCACTGGTTGCCCGGGATGTAGAACAGGCCGGTGTCCTGGCTGTAGGCCATAGGGTTCCAGTTCTTGCCGCCCAGGAACGGTGGCGAGACCTCGACCGGTTTGCCCTTGGTTTCACCAGGCAATGGTTTGGCCGGGCGCTGGCCTTCGTTCTCTACGGGGCGGCCGGTTTTCAGGTCGATGTGGCTGGCCCAGGTGATGTTGTCCACGAACGGGAAGGCGTTCTGCAATTTGCCGTTGTTGCGGTCCACCACATAGAAGAAGCCGTTGCGGTCGGCGTGGCCGGTGGCCTTGACGACCTTGCCGTCCTTGTCCTTGTAGTCGAACAGCACCAGTTCGTTGTTGCCGGAGAAGTCCCAGGCATCGTTGGGGGTGTGCTGGTAGAACCACTTCACTTCGCCGGTGCTTGGGTCGACGCCGACCTGGCCGGAGGTGTAGAGGCTGTCGTAGTCGTGGGGGTTGCCGTCCTTGGCGGTGCGCGCCCAGGTGTTCCACGGCCCTGGGTTGCCCGCGCCAACGATGATGGTGTTGGTTTCGGGGTCGAAGCTGGCGCTCTGCCAAGGGGCACCGCCACCGTGGCTCCAGGCTTCGACCTTGCCGGTTTCGGTGGTCGGGTCGTTCGGCCAGGATGGCGCCTTCACGTCGCCGGTGGGGGTGCTGTCCTTGCCGTTGAGGCGGCCCATGTGGCCTTCGACGAAGGGCCGCATCCACACTTCTTCGCCGGTGTCCGGGTCGCGGGCGTAGAGCTGGCCGACCACGCCGAATTCATCGCCGGAGCTGCCGTGGATCAGCAGCACCTTGCCGCTGGTCTTGTCTTTAATCAGCACCGGGGCGCCGGTCATGGTGTAGCCGGCGGCGTGGTCGCCGAATTTCTTGTTCCACACCACTTTGCCGGTGTTTTTGTCCAGGGCGATCAGGCGCGCATCCAGGGTGCCGAAGTAGATTTTGTCGCCAAAGATCGCCGCGCCCCGGTTGACCACGTCACAGCAGGGGCGAATGTTGTCCGGCAGGCGATGGTTGTAGGTCCACAGGCGCTTGCCGGTTTTGGCGTCAAGGGCAAATACCCGCGAGTAGGAACCGGTGACGTACACCACGCCGTCGTTGACGATGGCCTGGGACTCCTGGCCGCGCTGCTTTTCATCACCGAAGGAGTACGACCAGGCCGGGGTCAGCTTGAATACGTTCTTGTCGTTGACCTGGGCCAGGGGGCTCCAGCGCTGGGCGTTGGTGCCCATGCCGTACTGCAGCACATCCTTGGTGGTCAGGTGGTCGTTGGCGATGTCTTCCCAGGTGACGTTCTTGGTGGCAGGGGCAGCGGTAGTGGCGGCAGTGGCACCGGCCGACAGCGACAGACTGCTCACTAGCAGGAAGGCCTGCACGGCGAGGGTCAGCGGGGAGAGGGCGGGTAACGATCTTATTGTCATGGTTGCGGTTCCCAGTGGAGGTTTTGGCCCGACTAAGATGGAACGCCAACGCCTGGGCAGATACGGAAAAAGTCCCGCCCTTGCCGGGAAAACTTCCCGGGCGGGACCTGATTTGGGCCCTCGCCACAAGGCCTGCTACCAAGGGAGTAGAACGCGGCCACCAAAGCAGCATACGGGCCTGCGCAAGCGGTTCCTAAGATGAGCCACGACCTCTGTAGCCAGGGGTAGCGTGCACTCTTGAGGACCTAATAATGACAACAACCCCACGTAATGCCTTGCTCCTCGCCAGCCTGTTGGCCGGCCTGATGGGCGCAGGTTCGGTGATGGCCCACGGCAATGTGGTGCCCCAGGCGGTAGAAACCAAAGGCCTTACGCCGATCAAGGATGCCGGTGTGGCGCTCGATGGCGACGGTTGGGCGGCGGTCAACCCCTACCGCACTACAGGCGAGCGCGAGAAAGCCGTGGAAATCGGCTCCTCGGCCTACAACCAGAACTGCGCCGCGTGCCATGGCCTGGAAGCCAAATCCGGCGGTATCGCCCCAGACCTGCGCATGCTCGACGCCGGCGAGGTCGGGGACGAGTGGTTCGTCGAACGGGTGCGCCACGGCGCGGTGCGTGATGGCCGCGTGTACATGCCCAAGATGGCCGACTACTTGAGCCAGGAAGCCTTGTGGGCAGTGCGCACCTACCTGGACAGCGTGCACGTCGAGGAATAAACCCTGAGCCCGCTCGCCGTCTTAAACGCTGCACGAACCCACAGGAGTGGTCGATGAACTGGCGAGCGTATTGCCTGTTGGCCTGCTGGCTGCCTTTGGCGGCCGTGGCCGAACCCGTGACGCCGGGCAAGGACCCGGTGCCCTCGGTGATGTGGGCCTTCTATCACAAGCAGATTCTCAACGACGCGCCCTTCGTTTTCGATGAGCGGGTCAAGTTGTTGGCGCCGCCCTTCGCTGAAGACGCGCGGCAAGTGCCCCTGGAAATCGACGCTCGGGCCTTGCAGGGTGAAGTGGTGAAGATCCTCGCCTGGGCCGAACTCAACCCTTTGCCCCGGATCGTCGATTTCGAGCCCGGGGAGGGCGTGTTGCCCTGGTTGTCGATCCGTATCCGCATCGAGCAGGCCACGCCCTTGCGTGCTGCCGTGCTGACCCGCGATGGCCTGTGGCACGTGGGTTCGACCCTGATCGACGCCGCGGGTGGCGGTTGCACCGCGCCCAGCGTGGTGCGCAGCCAGCCCGGCTGGGAAGACCACATCGGCGAAGTGCTGGGCGGGCGCTACCCGCGCGGCGAGTTCAGCCGCTTGCGCCTGCAAGTGGCGCACCCGATGGACAACGGCATGGTCGGCGGCATCCCGGAATTCTTCCTCAACCACGCCCAGTTGCAGGACAGCGCCGGCAAGGTCCTGGTCAACCTGACGCTGTACCCGGCGGTGAGCGAAAACCCCAGCCTGGGCTTTGACGTGGCGGGGGCCGGGCAGACGCGGCTGGTCCTGCGCGATAACAGCGGCAATCAATTCGATGCGGCGATTCCCTGACGATATAAGGAGCGCGCCATGCGCTGGATGCTGCTGTTGTGCCTGGCCGTCAGTTGTGCAGCCACGGCGGACCTGGACTACCACCTCAAACCCCGGCAGATCGCCGAGCACACCTGGCTGCTGGAGGGCAGCACCGCCAACTTCGCCAAGGACAACGGCGGCAATATCGTCAACACCGGGTTTATCGTCACCGAGGCGGGCGTGGTGGTGATCGACACCGGACCCTCCAAGCGCTACGGCGAAGCCCTGCGCGCGGCGATCGCGACGGTCACCGACAAACCTGTGGTCGAAGTGCTGCTGACCCACCACCACCCGGACCACGTATTGGGCAACCAGGCCTTCGCCGGCGTGCCCATCAGTGCCTTGCCGGGCACCGCCGAGCTGTTGCAGCAACAAGGCGATGCTATGGCCGAGAACCTGTACCGCATGGTGGGCGATTGGATGCGCGGTACCGAAGTGGTGCTGCCCAACCGCTCGGTGGAACCTGGCGTGCGCACGGTGGGCGGCCATCGCCTGCGCCTGCTGGGGCTGCATGGGCATACCGGCGCGGACCTGGCGATCCTGGACGAGCGCACCGGCGTGCTGTTCGCCGGCGACCTGGTGTTCTACGAACGCGCCCTGACCACCCCCAACACACCGGGCCTGGAGGTGTGGCGGGCGGACATCGCCACCTTGCAGGCACTGCCCTGGAAAACCATCGTCCCCGGCCACGGCCCGCTGGCCACAGACTCCAAGCCGTTCGTGCAGATGGACGACTACCTGAGCTGGCTCGACCTTCTCATGCGCGACGGCGCCGCCCAGGGCAGCGACATGGCCGAGATGATCCGCAGCCCCATCCCCGAACGCTTCGCCGCCATCAGCCTGAGCCGCTACGAACTGATCCGCAGTGTCAGCCACCTGTACCCGCGCTACGAGCGCGAGCGGATGCAGCGGGTGGACGACCAGCGGCCGTGAGGACGGTGGCCGCGCAGTTCGCCCGGGTGGCGATCCGGCGCTGGCGATCGAGCGGCCGCCATTTAGGTTGGATGTTGCACAGCCATCGCCTGTAGTAAGCGGGCTTGCCCGCTTACTACTAAATAACGAGGAGCCCCCCTGCCAACGGCGCATTCGTCTGGAGGGCGGGGCTCTCTACCATCGATTCATCGCTTGCCCACCCGGCAGGCATCGACCCAACCGAGGCCCTACATGATCTACGCCCAACCTGGAACACCTGGCGCCGTTGTGACCTTCAAGCCACGCTACGGCAACTTCATCGGCGGTGAGTTTGTCGCCCCGGTCAACGGCGAATACTTCACCAACACTTCACCGGTCAACGGCGAGGTGATCGCCGAGTTCCCCCGTTCCAGTGCCGCCGATGTCGAAAAAGCCCTGGACGCCGCCCATGCCGCCGCCGATGCCTGGGGCAAGACCAGCGCCCAGGACCGCTCCCTGGTGCTGCTGAAAATCGCCGACCGGATCGAGCAAAACCTGGAAATCCTCGCCGTCAGCGAAACCTGGGACAACGGCAAAGCCGTGCGCGAAACCCTCAATGCCGACGTGCCCCTGGCCGCCGACCATTTCCGCTACTTTGCCGGGTGCATCCGCGCCCAAGAGGGCGGCGCCGCCGAAATCAACGAACTGACCACCGCCTACCACTTCCACGAGCCGCTGGGCGTGGTGGGGCAGATCATCCCGTGGAACTTCCCGCTGCTGATGGCCGCATGGAAACTCGCCCCGGCCCTGGCCGCGGGTAACTGCATCGTGCTCAAACCCGCCGAACAGACGCCGCTGTCGATCATGGTGTTCGCCGAATTGATCGCCGACCTGCTGCCACCGGGCGTGCTCAACATCGTCCAGGGCTTTGGCCGCGAGGCGGGCGAGGCCCTGGCCACCAGCAAACGCATCGCCAAGATCGCCTTCACCGGTTCCACCCCAGTGGGCGCGCACATCATGCATTGCGCCGCCGAGAACATCATTCCCAGCACCGTGGAGCTGGGCGGCAAATCGCCGAACATCTTCTTCGAAGACATCATGAACGCTGAGCCCGCGTTCATCGAAAAAGCCGCCGAAGGCCTGGTGCTGGCGTTCTTCAACCAGGGTGAAGTGTGCACCTGCCCGTCCCGCGCCCTGGTGCAGGAATCCATCTACGAGCCGTTCATGGCCGAGGTGATGAAGAAGATCGTCAAGATCAAGCGCGGCAACCCGCTGGACACCGACACCATGGTCGGCGCCCAAGCCTCTGAGCAGCAGTACGACAAGATCCTCTCGTACCTGAAAATCGCCCAGGAAGAGGGCGCCGAACTGCTCACCGGCGGCGCGGCGGAACGCCTGGAAGGCGACCTGGCCAGCGGTTACTACATCCAGCCCACGCTGCTCAAGGGCCACAACAAAATGCGCGTGTTCCAGGAAGAAATCTTCGGCCCGGTGGTGGGTGTCACCACGTTCAAGGACGAAGCCGAAGCCCTGGCCATTGCCAACGACAGTGAGTTCGGCCTGGGCGCCGGCCTGTGGACCCGCGACATCAACCGCGCCTACCGCATGGGCCGGGCGATCAAGGCCGGGCGCGTGTGGACCAACTGCTACCACCTGTACCCGGCCCACGCCGCGTTCGGTGGCTACAAGAAGTCTGGCGTCGGCCGGGAAAACCACAAGATGATGCTCGACCACTATCAGCAGACCAAAAACCTGCTGGTGAGCTACGACATCAACCCGCTGGGGTTCTTCTGAGTCACCCCACCTCGGGGTGCCAACGGGTGTAGCAGCGGGCTCGCCCGCGCTGGAGTGCGAAGCGCTCCCCTGGGGTGGGCCTGCCTTGCCACCGACCAGGGCCGCTGCGCGCCCCGGCGCGGGCGAGCCCGCTTGCTACGCCGTACCCTGTTAGCCCGGCCTTTTGGTATCTCCTACCAACGCACCGCCCAAGCTCCTTCCAAAGTAGCATTCGGCCCCGCCGCGGCCCGTGTGTTAATGCCTCTACCGGAATCGCCCGGCACAAGAAGAGGACTGCCCCATGTGGACTAAACCCGCGTTTACCGACCTGCGCATTGGCTTTGAAGTGACCATGTATTTCGCCAATCGCTAAGGGACCGCCCGGCCAGCCGTGGGCTTGGTCGGGCTTGTTTCGCGGAGCCTGCAACCATGCATATCAGGATTCTCGGTTCTGCCGCCGGTGGCGGTTTTCCGCAGTGGAACTGCAATTGCCGCAACTGCGCCGGGGTACGCAATGGCAGCCTGCGCGCGCAGCCGCGCACCCAGTCCTCGATTGCCCTGAGCGACAACGGCGTCGATTGGATTTTGTGCAACGCCTCGCCGGACATTCGTGTGCAACTGGCCTCGTTCCCGGCCCTGCAACCGGCCCGCCGCCTGCGCGACAGCGCGATTGCCGGCATCATCCTGCTGGACAGCCAGATCGATCACTGCACCGGCCTGCTGAGCCTGCGCGAGGGCTGCCCGCACGCGGTGTGGTGTACCGAGATGGTGCATCAGGACTTGACCCGCGGTTTCCCGCTGTTCCCCATGCTCAGCCACTGGAACGGCGGCCTGCAGTGGCAGCCTATCGCCTTGGACGGCGCGCCGTTTACTGTTCCCGCATGCGGTCATCTGCAGTTGCGCGCCATTCCCTTGCGCAGCAGTGCGCCGCCGTACTCGCCCCATCGCGGCAACCCGCACCCGGGTGACAACATCGGCCTGTTTATCGAAGACCTGCGCAGCGGCGCTAGCCTGTTCTACGCCCCGGGCCTGGGCCAGGTGGATGAAGCCTTGCTGGGCTGGATGGGCCGGGCCGATTGCCTGCTGCTGGACGGCACCCTGTGGCGCGACGACGAAATGCGCCGCTGCGGGGTGGGCGACAAACTGGGCAGCGACATGGGCCACCTGCCGCAAAGCGGCCCCGGCGGCATGCTTGAGGTGCTGGAAGGCTTCGGCGCGCAGCGCAAGGTGCTGATCCACATCAACAACACCAACCCGATCCTGGACGAAGACTCCAGCGAACGCGCCCTGTTGACCCAGCGCGGTATCGAAGTGGCGTTCGATGGGATGGATATTCACCTGTAGCCCCGTAGTGGGCGGGAGAGGGCTGTGGAGGCGAACCTGTGTGGCGCGGGGCTTGCCCGCGATGAGGCCGGTACAGCCACCGCATCTATGGCGGTTGCAATGTAGCTATCGTGAGCAGGGCTCCCACAGAGCAGCCACACCGGCCACACGGGGCCGCGCAGCCCAACCCTTTGGTCTGATTGCATTCGTAACAAGATGCTTTAGGCTGGCCGGTATCTTCAAAACAATAAAAAGGCTTTCCATGAGCCAGCACCTCAGCCAACTGCGTAAGTTCGTTTCCCCTGAAATCATCTTCGGCGCCGGTTGCCGGCATAACGTAGGCAACTACGCCAAAACCTTCGGCGCACGCAAGGTGCTGGTGGTCAGCGACCCGGGCGTGATCGCCGCCGGCTGGGTCGCGGATGTCGAGGCCAGCCTGCAAGCCCAGGGCATCGACTATTGCCTGTACAGCGCGGTATCGCCCAACCCACGGGTGGAGGAGGTGATGCTGGGCGCCGAAACCTACCGCGAGAACCATTGCGACGTGATCGTCGCCGTGGGCGGAGGCAGCCCGATGGATTGCGGCAAGGCCATCGGCATTGTGGTCGCCCACGGGCGCAGCATCCTTGAGTTCGAAGGCGTGGACACCATCCGCGTGCCGAGCCCGCCGCTGATCCTGATCCCGACCACCGCTGGCACGTCGGCGGACGTCTCGCAGTTCGTCATCATCTCCAACCAGCAGGAGCGCATGAAGTTCTCCATCGTCAGCAAGGCCGTGGTGCCCGATGTGTCGCTGATCGACCCGCAAACCACCCTGAGCATGGACCCGTTCCTGGCCGCCTGTACCGGCATCGATGCGTTGGTGCACGCCATCGAGGCGTTCGTCTCCACCGGCCACGGCCCGCTCACCGACCCCCATGCGCTGGAGGCCATGCGCCTGATTAACGGCAATTTGGTGCAGATGATCGCCAACCCCACGGATATCGAACTGCGCGAGAAGATCATGCTCGGCAGCATGCAGGCCGGGTTGGCGTTTTCCAATGCGATCCTTGGCGCAGTGCACGCCATGTCCCATAGCCTGGGGGGCTTTCTGGACCTGCCCCATGGCTTGTGCAATGCGGTGCTGGTGGAGCATGTGGTGGCGTTCAATTACAACTCGGCGCCGGATCGTTTCAAGGTCATTGCCCAGACCTTCGGCATCGACTGCCGTGGCCTCAACCACCGGCAGGTTTGTGCGCGCCTGGTGGAGCACCTGATTGCCCTCAAGCATTCCATTGGCTTTCACGAAACCCTGGGCCTGCATGGCGTGCGCACCGCCGACATTCCGTTCCTGTCCCAGCACGCCATGCACGACCCGTGCATCCTCACCAACCCGCGCGAATCGAGCCAGCGTGACGTCGAGGTCGTCTATGGCGAAGCCCTCTGAGGAACAGCAACGGGCCCTGGCCGGGCTGCTGGGCCTGGGCAGCCATTCGGCGCGCAAGAGCCACTACCCGGAACTGGCGGCACGCCTCGATGACCTGGAAACCGAACGCAACCGCTATAAATGGCTGTTCGAGCATGCGGTACATGGGATCTTCCAGGCCAGCCTGCAAGACGGCATGCGCGCCGCCAACCCGGCCCTGGCCTGGATGCTCGGCTACGAGACGCCCCAGGACGTGCTGTTTTCCCTGACCGACCTGGCCAGCCACCTGTTTGTCGGCGGTGCCGAGGAGTTGCAGGCCATCGGCGCGCGTCTGCAACTGCAACGCAGCCTGCTGGGCTACGAAACCCAGTTGCGGCGCAAGGACGGTAGCCAGCTCGACGTGCTGATGAACCTGTTGCTCAAGCCCGACCAGGATGGCCTGGTGGAAGGCTTCGTCACCGACATCACCGATCGCAAACTGGCCCAGCAGCGTTTGCAGCAGCTCAACGATGAGCTGGAGCAACGGGTCACGGCGCGCACCGATGAGTTGCTCGAAGCCAACCGCAACCTGCAACAGCAGATCGAACGCCGCGAGCAGATCGAACGGGCCCTGCGCGATGCCCGCGACGCCGCCCAAGCGGCCAACCGCAGCAAGGACAAATACCTCGCCGCTGCCAGCCACGACCTGCTGCAACCCCTCAACGCCGCGCGTTTGCTGATTGCCACTTTGCGCGAACGGGCGCTGCCGGAGGCGGAGCACACACTGGTGGAGCGCACCCATCAGGCGTTGGAAGGTGCCGAAGACCTGCTCACCGATCTGCTGGACATCTCCAAACTCGATCAAGCGGCGGTCAAGCCGGATATCGCCCTGTATCGCCTCGATGAACTGCTCGCGCCGCTGCTCTCGGAGTTCCAGTCCGTGGCCCAGGCCTCGGGCCTGGAGCTGCGTGGCCGGGTCGGCGACTTCGCCATCCTTACCGACCTGCGCCTGATGACCCGCATCCTGCGCAACTTTCTCAGCAATGCCTGCCGTTACACTGAACACGGCACCATCCTGTTGGGCGCCCGGCGCCGGGGCGATGTGTTGCGGGTGGAGGTCTGGGACACCGGGCGCGGCATCGAGGCCGAGCGTTTGCAGTCGATCTTCCTGGAGTTCAACCAACTCGACGTCGGCCGCGCCGCCGACCGCAAGGGCGTGGGCCTGGGCCTGGCCATCGTCGAGCGTATCGCCAAGATCCTCGACTACCGGGTGCGGGTGCGCTCCTGGCCGGGGCGCGGCTCGATGTTCAGCATCGATGTGCCCATCTCCCGCGAAGTACCCATGGCCCTAAACCTGGCCGCGCCCCAGGCAGGCACCGGCAACCCACTGCCGGGGCGGCGTTTGCTGGTGTTGGACAATGAAGTCAGCATCCTGCAGAGCATGAGCGCGCTGCTGGAGCAATGGGGCTGCGAGGTAGTGACCGCCACCGATGAAGTGGCGGCGCTGCTGGCCCTGAACGAACGGGCGCCGGAACTGATCCTTGCCGATTTCCACCTGGATCACGGCATCGTCGGCTGTGACGTGGTGCGCCACCTGCGCGAGCACTTTGGCCTGCGCATCCCGGCGGTCATCGTCACCGCCGACCGCAGCGACCCGTGCCGCCGCGCCCTGAAAAAACTTGGTGCGCCGCTGCTCAACAAACCGGTCAAGCCCGGCAAATTACGCGCGGTGCTCAGCCAGTTGCTGGGGTAGGGCTGCTCACCCCTGCGCACCGCGCGCCTGAAACAACGCCACCTTGCCGCAAAGCACGACCTGCACCTCACGAAAGTGCAAGCACAGTTGCTGCTCAAGCGCCTGCTGGGTGTCATTGCGATTGCCGAAGATGCCCTTGCGGTTGTACAGCGCCATCAGTTTTCGGCCCAGGGCGTTATGGTTCGTGCTGTCGCCCAAGATGGTCGCACCATAGATCACGCCGTCAGGCGCAAGGTGCGTCTTGAGGTGTTGGAACACCACCCCCTTGTCCATCAGGGTGCCGGGCAAGCAATGCAGCAGGTAAAAGAGGGAAATCGAATCGAAGGCCCCCTCGGGCTGGGGAGGCAATGGCGTCATTACATCGTGCTGAATCAACCGCGTGTCTGCGCGCCCCAGTCGATGACTGGCGGCGTGCAGGCTGTTGGCGTTCAGGTCCAGCAAAGTGAGAGGCCCCTGCGCGCTGGATGCGGCGTGGCGCAGGTAGTAACCGGTGCCGACACCCACGTCCAGATGCCGCGGGCCCATGTGCTGCCTGAAGAAAGGTAGGAGCACCGTGGGTGTAGGGCAGCGCCAGGCAAACCGGTTGGACAGGCCCAGTACCCATGCGTCATAGAGTTTGAGCATCAAAGGGGAATAAACGGCGGCGCCTTTTTCTGTGGAATGGGGCATGGTCGGGCCTCTGTCTGAGTGATAACGCGGGCACGCTAGCACAGCCAAAAGCCTGGCTTAGGCCAGTGTCACTACCGGATGTAACGACACTGAACGATTGTGATCCGCGCTTTGACGCCTATTTTTGCGCGGTCATCACGCGGCCTAGGGCTACGATTGACGTAGCCCGCCTGCGGCTGCGCTCTCAAAACTGCGCGGCGTCCAGGCCGAACAGTGAGGCGCTGCCGGCACGAATGGATTGCTCCAGGCTCAAGATGCGCGGCAGCAGGCGCTGGATGTAGAAGTTCGCGGTGGCGACTTTGGCGCCATAAAAGCCTGGGTCTTGGGCCAGCTTCTGCTCGGCGACCTGCGCCATGCGCGCCCACAGCCAGGCGTAAGCGACATACCCGAACAGGTGCAGGTACTCCACCGACGCCGCGCCGACTTCGTTGCGGTTGCTCGCGGCCTGGGTGTGCAACCAGCCGCTCAGGTCCTCCAGGCGCTGTACCGCGTCGAGCAACTGCGCGGCATAGGGGGCGTTGGGTTGCTGGGCGAACTGACGGATTTGCGCGGTGAACTGGCGCAACGCGGCGCCGTTGTCAGGCAGCACCTTGCGCCCCAGCAGGTCCAGCGCCTGGATGCCGTTGGTGCCTTCGTAGATTTGCGCGATGCGCACGTCGCGCACCAATTGTTCCTGGCCCCATTCGCGGATGTAGCCATGGCCACCGAACACTTGCTGGCCGTGGATGCAGCTGTCCAGGCCGGTGTCGGTGAAAAACGCCTTGGCGATGGGTGTCAGCAGCGCGACCTGGCCCTGGGCGATATCGCGCTCCTGGGCATCGTCGGAGAATTTCGCCAGGTCCAGTTGTTGCCCGACATAGCTGGCGAAGGCGCGCCCGCCCTCGGTCATGGCCTTCATGGTGAGCAACATGCGCCGAACATCGGGGTGCACGATGATCGGATCGGCCACCTTATCGGCCGCGACGGCGCCGCTCGGCGCGCGGCTTTGCAGGCGCTCGCGGGCGTAGGCCACGGCGCTTTGATAGGAGGCTTCGGCGCAGCCAATGCCTTGAATGCCGATGGACAGGCGTTCGTAGTTCATCATGGTGAACATCGCCGCCAAGCCTTTGTTGGCTTCGCCCACCAGCCAGCCACTGGCGCCGTCGAAGTTCATCACACAGGTGGCGGACGCCTTGATACCCATCTTGTGCTCGATGGAACCGCAGCTCACCGCGTTGGGCTGGCCCAGGGTTCCGTCGGCATTGACCAGAACCTTGGGCACCACGAACAGCGAGATGCCTTTGGGCCCGGGCGGGGCGTCGGGCAGCTTGGCCAGCACCAGGTGCACGATGTTTTCCGTCAGGTCATGATCGCCGCCGGTGATGAAGATCTTGCTGCCGGTGATGCTGAAACTGCCGTCGGCGCGGGGCTCGGCGCGGCTGCGGATAAGCCCCAGGTCGGTGCCGGCATGGGCTTCGGTCAGGCACATGGAACCGGCCCAGCGGCCTTCGTACATGGGCGGCAGGTAGAGGTTTTTCAACGTCTCGCTGGCGTGGGCGTCCAGGGCCAGGCAGGCACCTGAGCTCAAGGCCGAGTACAAGGCGAAGCTGGAGTTGGCGGCGTAGAGCATTTCTTCAAACTGCACGGCAAGCATCTTGGGCATGCCCATGCCGCCGTATTGGGTGTTCCCCGACAGGCCCACCCAGCCACCTTCGATGTACGTGGCATAGGCTTGCTTGAAACCGATGGGGGTGGTGACTTGGCCTTCCTGCCATTGGGCGCCTTCTTCGTCGCCGCTACGGTTCAGGGGCGCGATCAGGTGCGAAGTGACTTTACCCGCCTCTTCCAGGATGGCGTCGGCGATACCCGCATCGATGTTCTCGGCCAGGGCCGGCAGGCGCGCCCACAGGGCCGGGGCGTCGAAGACTTCATGGAGGACGAAGCGCAGGTCGCGCAGAGGGGCGTTGAACGGGGGCATAGGTGAACCTCGACAGAACGGTTGTGCGGTGGCAGCGGCGGGGCAGATGCCGCCGCCGGCCAGTTGACAGAGGGGGCGGGTTACAGGGCCTTGGCCCAGTCGCGCAGCATGTACTTCTGGATCTTGCCGGTGGAGGTTTTGGGCAACTGGGTGAACACCACCGTGCGCGGGACTTTGAAACCCGCCAGGTGCTCGCGGCAGAAATGGAGGATGTCGGCTTCGCGAACATCCTGATGATCGGCCTTGAGGGTGATGAAGGCGCACGGCGTTTCGCCCCACTTTTCATCAGGGCGGGCGACCACGGCGGCTTCCATCACGCCGGGGTGGCGGTAAAGCACGCCTTCGAGCTCGATGGTGGAAATGTTCTCGCCACCGGAAATGATGATGTCTTTGAGGCGGTCCTTGATCTCGACATAGCCATCGGGGTGGCACACCGCCAGGTCGCCGGTGTGGAACCAGCCACCCTCGAAAGCCTCGGCGGTGGCCGTGGGGTTCTTGAGGTAGCCCTTCATCACCGTATTGCCGCGCATGAACACTTCGCCGATGGTCTGGCCGTCGCGAGGGGTTGGCTCCAGGGTCTTGGAGTCGCCGACCATCACGCCTTCCAGCGTGGGGTAGCGCACCCCCTGGCGGGATTTGATCTGGGCGCGCTCGTGCAACGGCAGCGCATCCCATTCGGCATGCCAGGCACAGAGGGTCACGGGGCCATACGTCTCGGTCAGGCCATAGACGTGGGTCACCTTGATGCCCATCTCTTCCACGGCACCAATGACCTTGGCCGGTGGCGCCGCGCCGGCCACCATGGCGCTGACTGGGTGGTCGATGGCCGCTTTTGCCGATTCCGGCATGTTCACCAGGGCATTGAGCACGATCGGGGCACCACACAGGTGCGTGACCTGGTGTTCGCGGATCAGGGTAAGAATTTTTTGCGGGTCGACCCGCCGCAGGAACACATGCACCCCGGCCAGAGCGGTGATTGTCCAGGGGTAGCACCAGCCGTTGCAGTGGAACATCGGCAGGGTCCAGAGGTACACCGGGTGATTACCCATGGCCCAGGTCATCTGGTTGCCCAGGGCATTGAGGTAGGCGCCGCGGTGGTGATAGACCACGCCTTTGGGGTTGCCGGTGGTGCCCGAGGTGTAGTTCAGCGAGATGGCTTGCCACTCGTCGAGTGGCCATTGCCAGGCGAACGCCGGGTCGCCTTCTGCCAGCAGCGCTTCGTAGTCCAGGTCACTGACAGCCTGGCCCTCACCGTACTCCGGGTCGTTGACGTCGATGACCAGCGGCGGGTGATCGAGCATGCCAATGGCGGCGTGGATCACGTCGTGGAATTCCCGGTCGGTGATAAGCACCTTGGCTTCGCCGTGCTGCAGCATGAAGGCGATGGCTTCGGCATCCAGGCGCACGTTGAGTGGGTTGAGCACGGCACCGATCATCGGCACGCCAAAATGAGCTTCAAGCATTTCGGGAATGTTGGGCAGCATCAAGGCCACGGTGTCGTTCTTGCCGATGCCGCGCCCGGCCAACGCCGACGCCAGGCGGCGGCAGCGCTCGTAGGTTTGTGCCCAGGAGCGGCGGATCGAACCGTGGATCACGGCGGGGTAGTTGGGGTAAACGCTGGCGGTACGCTCCAGGAAGCTGAGCGGAGACAAGGCGATATGATTGACAACCGAAGGGCTTAGCCCTTGTTCATAGATGGACATATGCGGGTACTCGATGGCTGATTGTTAGCTCTATTCGGTGGCGCTTGAGCATCGTTGCCGTGGCCACCGTTGATATCCGGGGTGCTTTATATAACAAGCGCCTCTTGATATGGAAGTACAACCTATGGCGTATAGTATATGTGCTATATGCGGCTCGTCTGAGGCCAAATGCTTGCAGCCAGCGCGCCAGGGCCGATATATCCTTGGCGCCCCCCACGAAGCGGACCCGTAATGACCCTGACCCCCGTTCGATTGCACAGCTGGTTGCGCCTGCAGCGTGAGGGCGTGCCGTTGGCTGCGCGGGCCGATGCCTTGTGCCGTGCGTTGCAGGATCGCCCGCAAGTGCGCCGCGCGGTGTATTTGAGCTGGCAACCCCAGGCCGGGATCTACAGCCATGAAGGCGCCGCCCAGCATTTTCCGCCGGGCCAGGGTGATCCCTCGCAGGCCAGCGACCACGTGTTGTTCGAGCGCTTGCTTGAGGCCGGGCGTTTGGACCTGGACCAAGTCCGGCAACTCGATTGCTGGTTGGCCGGCCGCTTGCGCCGCGCCGCCATCAGCCATGGCCAGGTCATGGACTTGGCCTTGCAACCGGGCCAGGACGGGTTGCTGCTGGTGCACTTGCGCGAAGGCGTCGATGGCGCCTGGCTGGGCGGGGTGCAGGACTGGCTGGCGACCTTGCTCCACAGCGTCAACGACATGCTGCGCGGGTCGCCGCTGCTGGGGCACGACCCGCAGCCGAGCCTGCTGCTCGACGCGCAAGGTCGGCCCCAGGAGTTCAATGCGGCCTTGTTGGCGCTACTGGCGGAGCAACCGCTGAGCGAGGCGCTGGACTTTCTACCGATCAACCATCGGATGCTGGTGCATGCGTGCCTGGACCAGCAGCGGGCCATCGAAGAGGTCGAAGCCCCGTTCCACGGCCGCATCCTGATCTGGACGTTCATCCCCGCCCCTCAAGACAACCGCGTGCTTGCCCGTTGCCGCGACGCCACCACGCAAGTGTTGGCCGAACGCGAAGCCGCCAAGGCGCGGCGGCTGTACCGGCTCATCATTGAGAACACCACGGACCTGATTTCCCGGCACACCCCCCAAGGCTGCTTTCTCGATGCTTCGCCGGCCTCCTGGACGTTGCTCGGCTACTGGCCCGAAGAGTTGCGCGGGCAAATGGCCCAGGGCTTGTTCCATGGCCAGGACCTGGCCAGCCTGGTCCACAGCGCCCGCGATGCGTTGGAGCAGGAGGGTTACCACACGATGACGTACCGCATCCGCCATCGGCAGGGGCATTACCTGTGGTTCGAGACCGCTTGCCGGGCGATCCGTGAAACCTACACCGGAGCGGTGGTCGAGGTGGTCAGCGTGTCCCGCGACGTGACCGCCCGGGTGCAGGCCGAAGAGAACAAGCGACGCCTGGCGGCGGTGGTCGAGGCCAACACCGACCCGGTGCTGTTCATCGACCCCGAGGGCCAGGTCACCTACCTCAACCCCGCGGCGCGGCGGGTGCTGGGCATCGACGAGCAACAACCCATGCCCACCCTGGCGCAGTTGTTCGCCAGCGCCGACCTGGCGCGGCTACAACGCGACGGTTGGAGCGGTGCCGAGCGCGATGGGGTGTGGAGCAGCGATGCGCGGCTGCAACCCCTGGGCCCGGGCGCTTCTGTGGCGGTGTCGCTGGTGCTGCTGGCGCACCGCTCGGCGGGGGGCGAACGCTACTACTCCCTGGTGGCGCGGGACATGACCGAACGGGAATTGCGCGAAGCGCAACAGCGCCGCCATCAGGACGAACTGGCGCACACGGCGCGCCTGGTAACCCTGGGTGAACTGGCCTCCGGCATCGCTCATGAGATCAATCAACCCCTGGCGGCCGTGGTCAACTATGCCAATGCCAGCCAGCGCTATTTACAGACGCTGGACTCCAACCCCCAGGCCGCCGCTCGGGTGGCCCAGGGCCTGGAGCGCATCACCCATCAGGCCACGCACGCCTCGCAAGTGATCCGGCGCCTGCGGGCCTTTTTACGCAAGGGGCAGCGGCGCACCCAGGCCCTGGACTTCGCCGAGGTGGCCCGCGAAGCCGTGCGTTTGTGCGCCTGGGAGGCGGGCACGTGGCAAGTGACAATCGAGGACCGGCTGCCCGATAATCTGCCGCCGGTTTATGCCGACCGGGTGCTGCTGGAGCAGGTCCTGCTCAACCTGCTGCGCAATGCCATCGACGCCAATCGCGAACAACACCCCGGCCAACCCTCGTCGATCGTGCTGAGCGCAGGGCAGGGCGGCGCCGCTGCCGTGGAAATCCATGTACGCGACCAGGGCCCGGGCGTGAGCGAAGCTGAACTGGAGCAGATGTTTACCCCGTTCTATACCAGCAAGGCCGATGGCCTGGGGCTTGGGTTGTCCATGAGCCGCAGCATCATCGAAGGCTTCGGCGGGCAACTGCAGGCCCGGCGCGAACCGGTCGGGCTCACGATGGGCTGTCGCTTGCCGCTTGCCGGCCCCACAAAACAACAACAGGAATAATGCAATGGCGGGTGTCGCGGAACACGTGGTGTATGTGGTCGATGATGACCCAGGCATGCTCGATTCAACGGTCTGGCTGCTGGAGTCGGTGGGCCTCAAGGCCTTGCCCTTTACCAGTGGCGTGGCGTTTCTCGAGGCCTGCGATGCCAGCCTCGAGGCTTGCGTGCTGCTCGATGTACGCATGCCCGGCATGGGCGGGTTGAACGTGCAGGAAGAAATGCGCGTGCGCGAACTCGACCTGCCGATCATTTTTGTCAGCGGCCACGCCGATGTGCCGATCGTGGTGCGTGCGTTCAAGGCCGGCGCCCATGACTTCATTGAAAAACCCTACAACGAGCAGTTGCTGCTCGACAGCGTGCAACAGGCCCTCAGCCATAGCGCCGCCAGCCGTTCGGGCAGCCTGGGCCACGACGCCTTGCGGGCACGCTTGCTCACCCTGACCCCCCGTGAACGGGATGTGTTGCTACCCCTGGTGCAGGGCTACACCACCCGGGAAATTGCCGAGCAGTTGGGGGTCAGCGCCAAGACCGTCGACCTTTATCGCTCGCGGGTGATGAAGCGCATGCAGGCCAACACCTTGCCCGACCTGGTGGGCATGGCCATTGCGGCGCAACTGGTGGACCCGCTGAAGCTGCGTTGAACCTTTGCCTGCACATGAAAGAGCCCTGATTAATCAGGGCTCCAGGGCGCCGGGGGAACGGCTAATGGACCAGGGCCCCCGAGGGTAGGGGTGTTTCGTGAGGCGCCAACGCTTGCACTTGAACATCGCTGACGCCATGGGCCTCCACCATGTTCCTCACGGCGTGGCAGAGCATGGTGTAACCCTGCGCATCGATGTAGCAAAGCCCCAGGCTGTCGGCCAGGTACTTCCAGGCATCGGCCTCGTGCATTTCGGGGGCGGCGATATTGAGGGTGCACTGCTGCCCGCAATAGGTGTAGCTGATTTTAAAGTCGGTAAACCTAGGCATGATTTCACCTTGCTGTATGGGTGACGACTCTCAAGAGCAACCGCAAACGCGCCATCCTAGGTTTTTTTAACCTTGAAGCGGCTCAGTTCCTGTTGCATCAAGGCCGCCCGCGCCGAAAGGTCCCGCGCCGCTACCGCGCAATCTTGTGAGTTGGCCTGGTTCTGCTGGGTCACCGCATCGATTTGCTCCAGGCCGATGCTTGCCTGTTGCAACCCTGATGCCTGCTCGCTGGATGCCTGGTAGATCAGCGACACCAGGCTGGAGACCGAACTGGTGCCGCTGACGATGCTTTTGAGCGACTCGGCGGTGCGGCCCGCGATAATCATGCCCCGTTGGGTCTTGGTCGAAGAGTCGGCGATCAGTGCGGCGGTTTGCTGTGCGGCTTCGGCGCTGCGGGCGGCCAGGCTGCGGACTTCGTCGGCCACCACGGCAAAGCCGCGGCCCAACTCGCCGGCCCGGGCGGCCTCGATGGCGGCGTTCAGGGCCAGGAGGTTGGTTTGCGCAGCGATGTTGTCGATGGTGGTGATGATGGCGGTGATGTCCTTGCCCGCGTTGTCGATCTCGGCCATGGCGGCGATCAACTCGCTCATCAGTTTGTCGCTTTCCCCGGCATCGGCCCGCGAGGCGAGGGATTGCTCATCGGCTTTCTTGGCATTGGCCGCGTTATCGGTGGTCTGGGCCGCCATTTGCGTCATCACGGCGCTGATCTGGGTGATGGAAGAGGCCGAGTTGGACGCACCGTCCGACAACGACTGGCTCAGGTCGGTCACCTGGGCCGAACTGCCGGTGATCTGAGTGGCGCTGAGCTGCACCTGGGTCATCAGGTTGTTGAGGTTGCTGACCATTTTCTCCAAGGCTTTGCCGAGGGTGTCCTGGGGTGACGATAACTGCACTTGCAGATCCAGGTCGCCTTCGGAAATGCGCTCGGCTACGCGCACTTGGCGTTGCAGGCTTTCAGACATGTCGTTGAGGGCCAGGGACAGTTGGCCGACTTCGTCCTCCGATTGCTGGACCAGGCGCCGGGAGAAATCCCCCAGGCTGATGCTGGCCGCCAACGCCGCGGCTTCGCGGATCGGGCCGACGATTTTGGCCGCGGCAAACCACAGGGCCACCAGGGCCAGCAACGAAATGGCCAACCCTACGCACACCTGCCAGATGCTGTTGTGCAAGCTGCGCTGTTGCAGCTCATGTTCCAGGGCAATGGCTTGGGCCATGACCACCGCTTTGGGCAAACGAATCATCACCGCCCAGGGCTTGCCGGTGCGCCCCAACTGGATGGGCATCAGCACTTCAATGTCTTGGGTCTGGGGGTTGAGCAGGCTGTCGCCGCGCCCGCTTTGGATATTGCCGAGCACTTTTTCCCAGGATTGCGGCAACAGCGCCTTGATGGGCTGGCCGATCAGGTCGGTACGCTGACTGTCCGCCACCACCAGCCCCTGGTTACTCAGGATCGACACCGACCCCTTGCCACCGTAAAGGTCGGCAGACATTTGCTCGCTGAGCTTCTGGATGAAGGCAATATCGAAATCAGCCCCGACCACGCCATAGAACTTGCCATCGGCCACGATCGGCACCGAGAGGGTGGTGAGCCACACCTGCTTGCCTTGGACGATATATGGGATCGGGTCGAGCACGCTTTCCTTGAGGGTGGTACGTGGCCCGCTGTACCAACCGCCCTTGGGCACGCCGTTGGGGTGGCGGTCGGGGGAGTCGTATTCCACCAGTGGCTGCACCGCGATGTGGTTGCCGGCACTGCGCGTCCAGTAAGGCGTGAAGCGCCCGGTGGTCGGGTTGCTGCCATCCGAGGCGTTGCGAGAGGCCCCATCTTGGCCATCCAACGCCTCTGGCTCCCAGCATGAATAGGTGCCGTTGAAGTCCGGGTTGTCCTTGAGCACGCTGAGCAGCACGTTGTTGATTTGCTCGCGGCCCATGGCCAAGGGGCTTTGTGGGGTTTTACTCGCAGCAAAGGTGTTGGCCATGGTCCGTGCCGCATCCAGGGCATTTTGCAACTTGGCCTGAATAGCGTTGGCGCGGGATTCAGCCAAGTTTTGAATTTCTCGGATAGTTGATTGTTCAACTAATTTTGCAACTTCGGCGGAGACATATTGCTCATTGGCCCGCGTGCTGAACAACCCGTAAATCACCAGGCTGGCCGAGGAGACAAACAGGCATATACCTGCGGTCACGCAAATGCGTGCTTGTAATGACTTAAATTTCATATAACCCCCTGCCCACTATTCTTTCGCCCAACTTAAAGGGCGGCATCTTATTTTTTTGCACGACACGGCGAATGCTTATCAAATCGTTTGCTGTTTACGCCCTCTGGCCAGTCAGAGTGCGATACCGCTATTTATTGCAAGGGCTCATAACTTGGCGCAATCGCCGTGCCAGAGCGCTTGGGTATTGATGAAGCCATATTGTTTTGCCAACACGCGCTCGACGATTTTTTCAGTCTGCGGATGCTCGCTGATGTTGATGATTGTCGGGGTGATGTAGGCATTCAGGTGGGTTGAGAAAAACACTTTGACTTTGGGTGCCAACAACAACCCCGGAACTTGTTCGGTGACCACGCCAATCAGCCCGCTGCCCAAACGAACCAGCGAACCTACGGGGTAAATACCCACCGACTTTACAAACGCCTGAAATACCACGGTGTCAAAGTGATGCTTCCATTCCGACATTTTTTGCAGGGCGATGGCAGGGTCCCAGGCTTCGTTGTAGGGGCGGTCCGAGGTGACTGCGTCATACACATCGCAAACGGCTGCAATGCGCGCGAACAGGCTGATCTGCTCACCGGCCAATTGATCGGGATAGCCGGAACCATCGACCTTTTCGTGATGATGCAGGCACACGTCCAGCACCAACTCGCACACAGGAACCGAGGTACGCAACAGTTGTGCGCCTAACTCGGGATGCTGACGAATGATGGCGAATTCATCGGCCGTCAACTTGCCGGGTTTGTTCAGCAATGTGGCGGAAACCGCCAACTTGCCCACGTCGTGCAGCAAGCCAGCGAGGCCGGCCTGGTGCACCAGTTCTGGGGAAAGTTCCAGTTGTTGGGCCACGGCAATCATCAGGGCGCAGACCGCAACGCAATGCATGTAGGTGTATTCATTGGCGTTTTTGAGCCGCACCAGGCTGATGAACGCATTGGGATGACGGGCAATGGACTGGCGTATGTCATCGACCAAGGTGTCTGCTTTATCTACCGTTATCGCGCGGCCCATGCGCGCATGGCTGAACATTTCCAGCATGGCCGAGCGCGATTGCACATAGAGCTTTTTGGCCGTGGCCAACTCTTCTTCCAGTGTTACCGGCGCTATGTGGCACGGCTCAGGCGCCTCGCCCGCAGCGGTGCTCGATTCAGGGGTAGGGCGCTGTTGGCCCTGCCAATAGGGCGATTCGGAACACGAGTCGCACCGTTCACCCTTGGGTATCCCTTGGCATGGGTCACTGAGCTCTTTGAGTTTCAACATGGCACACCCCCGGTGTGTTCGCGTCCCTGTTCCCCTTTAAAACGTCCTTGGTTTCAATTGAAGTTGAGTATTTACGGCTGAGTGGTTTCGCGGATGCGGGCAACGACCCGGCCGGCCAGATCGTCGGGGCGGAACTTGGCGAGAAAGTCGCTGGCCCCCACTTTCTTGACCATCGATTGGTTGAAGCTGCCCGACAGCGAGGTGTGCAAGACGATGTGCAAACCCGCCATGCGCGGGTCGCTGCGAATCTCTGCGGTGAGCGTGTAACCGTCCATTTCGGGCATTTCGATGTCCGAGATCATCATCAGAAACTCTTCTTCGGGTTTGCGCCCCTCATCCAGCATCGCCCGCAGGTAGTTCAGAGCCTGTCGACCATCATTTAATGCGACGACCTCAACCCCGACGGTTTCCAGGCAACGGGTGACCTGCTTACGGGCCACCGATGAATCGTCCACGGTCAGCACCCGCAGTGTGCGCGCCAGTTCGGTCACGGCGGTATTGACCACGCCTTCTGAAATTTCTTCGCTGGTAGGGGATATCTGGGCCAGCACTTTTTCGACATCGATGATCTCGACCAATTGATCGCCGCAGCGGGTCACCGCCGTTAGGTAGTTGTCGTCGCCACTGCCCTTGGGTGGCGGATGGATATCCTCCCAGTTCAAGTTAACGATATGTTCTACCGCATACACCAAAAAGCCCTGGGTACGGGTGTTGTACTCGGTAATGATGACGAACGCCGATTCAGGGTGTTCTACGCCCGGTAACCCGGTGGCCATGGCCAAGTCCATGATCGGTATCGAAGTTCCCCGTATATTGGCTACGCCACATATGTTGGGGTTCGACTTAGGTAGTATGGACAGGCGAGGGCAACGAATAACTTCGCGAACTTTGAATACATTGATTCCATATAACTGATTCGCATTAAACCGGAAAAGCAGGAGTTCCAGGCGGTTCTGGCCTACCAGTTGTGTACGACTGTCGATTGACGCCATCACCCCAGTCATATGTTCCCCTCGCTTTAGGTAGCCAACATACATGGCACATTGAAATCATAGTAAGCGAGATGTGAAAACGCCGTGAAGTAAATTTTTACATTTTCTTCTTCGAGTACCTTTGGTCGTTTAAGTAAGCGGGTAACGATCAGGACTAATTATTGTGTAGCTAGCTAACTTACCTAATGTTTTTTAATGGCCGCCGGGTAAATAAACGCCCGGCGCCATTAAGCTCGATCTAGGCCCGAGGAAAGGCCAGGGTCGCGCGCAGGCCCGTGCCAGAGCGGTTTTCCAACGTGACCTGGCCCCCCATGCGGTCGGCAATGGCCTGCACTATCGTCAGCCCCAAGCCCGCGCCTTCGTCATTGCCCCGGCTATAAAACCGCTCGAACAAGCGTTCGCTTTTCGATTCATCGATGCCCGGTCCCTGGTCCTCGACCGTAAGTTCAAAGTGGTCGTTGTCCTGCTTGAGCGTGACGGTGACCACCCCTTGTTCAGGCGAGAAGTTGGCGGCGTTGGTCAGCAGGTTGTTCAGTGCGATGTCGATGGCGGCTGCATCGACGTGGGTCAGATAGGTGCCGTCCTGGGCCTCGAACTCCAGCTCCAACCCTTTGCTCAACAGCCAAGGGGTCATTTGCACCAGGCTGTCGCGTATGGAGGCCTTAAGGTCGATGCAGGGCAGGGAGGTGGCACTCGCGGCTTGTGGTTCGAGGCGGGCCATGGTCAGTAATTGGTTGACCAGGCGACTGGTACGATCCACGCCACTGATTAGGTGCTGCAATGACTCGCGGCGTTCTTGCTCGGTGCCTGCTTCCAAAAGGTTCTGCGCATGAACCCTCAGCACCGCCAGTGGCGTGCGCATCTCATGGGCCGCGTCAGCGATGAAGCGATGCTCGCGGCCCAGCACTTCCTGGATTTGCGCGAGCATCCGGTTCAGGGCCGCTTGCATGGGTTCAAGTTCTGTCGGCAAGGGCATCAGGTGCAATGGCTCCAACGAACCCGAGTGACGGGCGCGCAAGGTGGCCGCCATATCCTCCAGGGGCTTGAGGCCCCAGCCGATGGCCAGCCAGACCATCGCCGCCAGAATCAGGCTGCCGAGTATGTTGGGCCACAGGGTATGGCGCACGATCCGGCCCACCAGGTCCGAGCGCACATCCTCACGCTCACCGACCCAGATGCGCAGGTTGTTGCTGCTGTCTTGCAGCATGAATGCGCGCCATTGGCGCTGGTGTAAATCCACAATGTCGCTGAAGCCCGCTGTCGCCGGGGGCGAAGTGAAGGTGGGGGCGCTGGCGGTATGCACGAGGACTTCGCCTTGCAGGTTCCAGACCTGGAAGGCGATTTTGCTCTCGTAGGGGTGGCCGTTGACCTTGGGCGCCGCCTCGCTCAGCGCTTTATTGAACGCCTGATACAGTTCGGCGTGCTCCTTGCCGGCCAGCGGCATGCGCATCACCCCTTGCAGCAAACGGGCGTTCTGCGCCAATTGGGCGTCATACACTTCGGCGATTTCGTGATTGCTGTCGTGCAGGTTGAACACGCTGAGGATCAACAGGCCGGTGAGCATCAGGCCAATCATCAGCGTCAGGGTGCGGCGCCGAATGGAGGTCACGGGCGCTCCTCCACCAAGTAGCCAACACCGCGCACAGTGCGGATCAGATCACTGGCGAATTTTTTGCGCAGGTTGTGGATGTGCACTTCCAAGGTGTTGCTTTGCGCCTCTTCATTCCAGCCATACAGCAGTTGCATCAAGCGCTCGCGGGTCATTACCCGCCCTGGCGGCGACAGTAATTCGTACAGCAGTTGATATTCCTTGGGGGTCAGGACCACGGCCTCACCCTGGTAGGTGACCTGCTGGGTGCTGGGGTCCAGGCTGATGCCCCGATGTTCGATGAGCACCCGTGCTCGCCCGGCACTGCGCCGCAGCAGCGCCCGTAGGCGGGCTTTGAGCTCGGCGAGGTCAAAGGGTTTTATCAGGTAATCATCGGCGCCGGCATCCAGCCCGGCGATGCGGTCATCGGTCGCATCGCGGGCGGTGAGGATCAGCACCGGTAAGTTGGAACCGCTCTGGCGCAAGCGGCGCAGTACCTCCAAGCCGCCCATGCGTGGCAAGCCGAGGTCGAGCACCGCCAGGTCGAAGGTTTCACTGAGCAGCGCGTGCAGGGCGCTGCTGCCGTCCTTGAGCCAGTCAACGGTGTAGCCCTCGCGCCCCAGGGCCTGATGCAGGCCTTCGCCCAGGGCTACGTCGTCTTCGATCAGTAATACGCGCACAGCAGCTCCCGTCAGTTGAGTTTTGCGTTGACGTCCATCAGCAACGCCTCGATCTCCTTGCGCCGCCCGTTGTCGGCGGTTTCCCGGCCGGGGCGTGGCGCTGCCTGCAACGCCTTGAGTAGGGCCGCCTTGGCCTCGCTGTAGCGCTTTTGACGGTAGAGGTGATCGCCCCAGAAGTACAGGCTGTCGATGCCATCGGGGTTGAGTTGCAACGCTTGCTTGAGCAACTGCTCGGCTTTGTCGGCGTCCCCAAAACCGATGGGCCAACCGGGTACGCGGTCGTACAGCGCGCCCAGGCTGGTGTAAGCCGAACCTTGCAGGGCTTTTGGGTCCAAGGCCAGAGCGTGCTCCAGGTCGGCCCTGGCCGCCTTGACTTTGCTCAGCGCGCCCAAGCCGCCCTGGGCGCCGGCCCAGCTACTGCGAACAATGCCCGACCAGATCCACGCTGGCGCGGCGCACTGGCGCTCCTGGGTAAATGCCAAGGCTTGGTCGGACAGTTGCTCGAAGGCCTGGGCTCGCTGCTCGGCGGGCAATTGGTATTGGATGTGTGCCCAGCGTTGCTGGATGTTGTCCAGGCGCTGTTGACAGGCGCTGTCCAGGGCCCAAGCGCCCTGGCTCAGCGCCCCCAGCAGTAAACACGCGACACGTTTTTTCATGGCTTGAGGTTCTCAGGGTCGGTTTTATGGCTCAGGTGGCGGATGAGCGGCAATTGCTTGCGCAAGCCGCGGTCCACCAACTGGGGTAGCAAACTGTTTAGGCGCACAAAGAACCGTTCCGGCCAGCCCAGGTACAGTTCGCGACGATCACCGCTGATGGCATGGATCACGGCGTTGGCCACGGTGTGCGGGTCGTCGACATTGGCTTTGAGGGCTTCGTTCAAAGCCCGGGCCGCCGCGCCGTTCATGCTGGTACGAGTGGCGCGCGGGGCGACATAGAGCACATTGACCCGGGTATCGGCCAGCTCTCGGCGCAACGCCTCGGAAAACCCGCGCAGGGCGAATTTGGTGGCGCAGTAGGTGGCGTAGCCGGGATAGCCGATGGAGCCATAGGTGGAACCGACATTGACCACCATGGCGCTATCGGCCTCTTTGAGCAGCGGCAGCAGGAGCCGGGTGAGGCAGATCGGGGCGCTGACGTTCACCGCCAGCAGGGTGTTGATCTCGCTGTCCTCCAGCTGTTCGAGCATGGCGAAATGGTTGACCCCAGCGGCGTTAATCAGCAGGTTGATGCCGCCAACGGCCTGGGCCGCGCTCAGTACCTTGCGTCGATCGGTAAGCTGGGTCAGGTCGGCGCTGACCCAGCACAAGTGCTGTGGGTACTGCTCGATCAACGGCGCCAGCGCTTCCCCGCGCCGCGCCACCGCCAGCACGCGGGCACCACTGGCACACAGGGCGGCGGCAATGGCCACACCGATGCCGCCGCTGGCGCCGGTCAGGATGACTCGGGCTTCACACAGGCGCATGGTGGTGCTCCCCATCGTGCGGCAGGCCACGGAACATATCGGCGTACAACCGGTACACCACTTTGCTGGCATGGATCACGGCGGCCTGGTCATCCGGGTCCTCGAGCCTGTCCATCAGGCGGCGGTAGGTCTGCATATGCTCGATATCCAACGAGCCATGGGAGCTGAGGTAGCTGAACGCGGTGGGCGGCAAATCCAGGTGTTTGGCGATGCTGCCTGCCGCGTGGGTGGCCAGGGCGATACTGGTGCCTTCGAGCACATTGACCATGCCAAACAGGCCCACGGGGTTGTCCCGGGCGATGAGGTCGTAAAGGAAGCTGACCATCAGCTCGATCGGCAGTGACGGGCGGCCATAGCGCACGGCATTGCGGTCACCGCCGCACACGACGATGTCATCGAGGATCCATTGCTCATGGCCGTATTCGTCCTCGATGTAGTCGCATACCGCTTTGCGCAGCCATTCCAGGTGCGAGGGCAGGCGCGCGCCACAGGCCATCATCAACGGGACGGTATGACGCACGTGGTAGTAGGCCTGGGCCAGAAACGCCCGATAGCTGTGCAGGCTGACCTTGCCCTCCAGGGCGTCGCGGATGATGGGCAGGTTGAACAGCTCATGGCGTTCGTGGTGGGTGGCTTCTTGCAGGGTTTCAAAAAAACTCATGATGGAAATTCCTCGTTGAGGGTCAAACAAGTGAGTTGGGCGTGGTAACGCGCCACGATGGCGTCGCGGCGTGGCCGCCCATTGGCAGTGAGCAGGCCGTTGCTTGCGGTGAACGGTTGATCCAGGCGCGTCCAGCGGTGGACTTGGGCGTAATCGGGTAACCCCTGATTGGCCCGAGCCACGGCGGCGTCCATCTGGGCATCGCTGCAATCGGGACGATGGGGCCAGAGCAGGGCGTGGTTGTGGGGCATGGCTTCGCCGTAGACGAAGGCTTGCGCGATATGGCGGCCCTGAGTCAGTTCGGCCTCGACCCACTCGGGGTTGACGTTGCGCCCGAAACTGGTGACGAACTGGTGCTTCTTGCGCCCTTTGAGGTAGAGAAAACCCTCGGCGTCGAACTCGCCAAGATCGCCACTGGGCCACCATTCGTCGGTATGGGGAGGCTGGCCCAGGTAGCCGAGCAGCGCCGAACCCTTGATGAGCACTTCACCGTCTTCGGCCAGTTTGACTTGCAGGTGCGGTAATGGCCGCCCGACGCTGCCGGGCCGGCAAGCCTGGGGTCGATTCAGGCAAACCACGGATGCGCACTCCGACAAACCGTAGCCTTCATATACCGGCAGGCCGACTTGCTGGGCACGGGCCAGGAGTTGCGTGGATACCCGCGCGCCACCGACCGCGACAAAACGCAACGAGCGAGGGTTGAAGGCGTTTTGTTCGGCGGCGCTGACCAGCAGCAACAGCAACTGCGGCACCAGGATCATGCTGTGCGGTGCGCGGGCGGCCAGGACACCGAGCAGGCGAGGCACATCGACGCCACTGGCGCCCTGGATGCCCAGGGTTTTGAGGCCGGGCACGCTCACCGTGGCGCCGGCCAGCAGCGCTGCGTAGCAACCGAGGTTTTCCAGGAGGATGGCCAGTGGCAGCAGGGTCAGGTGATGCTGGGGTGCGGTGGGTTGGCTGGCCTGTTCCAGCTCACGCACCACACGCAGCAGGCTGTGGGCGCTTAGGCACACGCCCTTGGGCGTGCCGGTGGTGCCAGAGGTGAACGTCAGCTTTGCCGTGCCGGCGGGGACCTGCCCGGGGCCGGCGCGATGCTTGCGCCACAACCCGCCAAGGTTGACGTAGCCCGCAGCCTGCAGTTCGGCATCGAGTGCCGGTTCGCCGATCACCGTATCGGCCTGGCTTTGGTGCAGGCAATGGCTGCGTTGGGCGGGGCTGAAAAAGGGCGGCAGGGGCAGGCACGTCAGCCCCTCGAACAGTAGCGCGAGGTCCCAAAGCAGCGCGTCCACGCCATTGTCCAGCGCCAGTGCGACCACGTTGGCCTGCTGCGCGCGTAACTGCTGTTGGCGCGAGATGACTTCGGCGTACAGGGTGGCGTAGTCCAGTTTCAAGTCATCGCCCCACAGTGCCGTCGTGTTGGGCCGGTGCTCGGCATGGTTGCGCAGCACCTGTTTGAAGCGTTCCAGTTCAAGCGACATGAGAGGCCTGCGCGGTGGCGGTCGGCAAGCCGAGGCGGTTGAACAGGCCAGTGCTGCGCAAGTGCGCAAAACCGGCGCGGATATTGCCAACATGCACCTGTGGCTGGCTCTCGTAGTAGCTGCCCCAGGCGTGGCGCTCATCGCCCAGACGCATCGGGTCGGCGGCACAGAGGGTGATGGGCTTGAGGCCCAGGCGTAGAAAACTGTTCACCAGGCCAATGCTGCCGGTGAACGCGACCCACTCCAGGCCTCCCATCGCCAGCAGATACGTGATTGCGATGATGCTCAGGCGCGCGCTACCGGTATCGGCGGCGGCGAGGTTGCCGACTTCCACAATGGACTGGCGGCCGACCGGCTGCCCGTCTGCGGCGCTGATGAGCTGTTCTATGGGGGCGTCCAGGTAGCGCTCCAAAAACAACGCCTCGGTGCCGGCCAGGCGTACGCCGGCCACGGCACACAGCCCATCCGATGGGCTGCTGACACCGAACAGGTGCGGCATGAAGTGCTGGATCTGCGCGCCATGGGCTTTGTGAAAACGCTGCCGGATAAACGCTTCGTAGACAGGCCGCAGGCTGTCGCCCGGCATGGCGCTGGCCAGGCTCAGGGGTGAAGCCTCTGCCTGGCCCAGGTGCAAGGGCAGAGGGATGTTCCAGTCAAAATCGGGCATTGGACGGTGCCTCCCAAGGAATGTGTTGGGGGCAGTATTGGAGGCGATTCTTAATGGAGTCTGAAGATCGTCCAAATGATTCGGGACAGGGGCGATGGATCTGAGGGGCTGTAACGATCAATCATTATTTATTTTCATATAATGTGTTTTTGTATTAGGATCGCCGCCAAGGTGATGGAATCGAGGGCTTGGCCATGGATATACAGCAACTGCGCAGCAATGCCGAAGCCGCGGGGCAACTGCTCAAGGCCCTGGGCAATCCCGAGCGGCTGCTGTTGTTATGCCAGTTGAGCGAGGGTGAGCGCAGCGTCAGCGAGCTGGAGCGTTTGCTTGATATCCAGCAACCGACCCTGTCCCAGCAACTGGGGGTTTTGAGGCGTGAAGGGCTGGTGGCCACGCGGCGTGAGGGCAAGCACATTTTTTATCGCATCGACAGCCCGGCCGCTTTGGCGGTTATCAATACGCTGTACCAACTGTTTTGTGCGCAGGAGCCTCAATGATGATCGATTGGGCCAGCTTCACCCCCTGGACGTCACTGGCGGGGGGCGCGTTGATTGGGCTTGGCGCCAGCCTGTTCGCCATGATGAATGGCCGCATCGCCGGCATCAGTGGGCTGCTGGGTGCCGTGCTGGAAAAGCGGGGCGAAGGGCGCGGCGAAAAAGCACTGTTTCTCCTTGGCTTGATGCTGTCGGCCGCGCTGTGGTGGAGCATCGCCGGGCGCCCACTGGTGCAGTTTCAAAGCGGTTGGGCCGGGCTGTTGCTGGCCGGCTTGCTGGTGGGCGTGGGAACCCGCTATGCCTCAGGCTGTACAAGTGGCCATGGCGTGTGCGGGTTGGCGCGCCTGTCCAAACGCTCCTTTGCCGCGACGCTGTGTTTTATGGGCGCCGGTTTCGCCGTGGTGTTCATTACCCGTCACTGGATAGGAGCCTGAGCATGCGTGGGTTGATGGCGTTGTGTGCCGGGGTTCTGTTCGGCCTGGGGTTGCTGCTGTCGGGCATGATCAACCCGGCCAAGGTGCTCGGTTTTTTGAACCTGGCGGGGCCGTGGGATCCCTCCCTTGGGCTGGTCATGGTCGGCGCGATCGGGGCGGCCCTGGTGCCGCTGCAATGGAGTGCCCGGCAAACCCGATCGCTGCTGGGTTCACCGATGCGCATGCCTTTGGCACGAACCCTTGATCGGCGTTTGATCGGCGGCAGCCTCGTCTTTGGCATCGGCTGGGGCATCGCCGGTATCTGCCCCGGGCCAGCGATAGCGCTGCTATTGAGCGGCCACTGGCAAATCCTGCTCTTCGTCCTGGCGATGATGGCGGGAATGGCGATGTACAACGGCCTGGAACGCTGGGCGTCACCTTAGAAAATAATGGCTATCTGCCACATGCGTTCTCACATAAAATAGCTTGCGCAGGGATGCAGGTTAGCCATCACCCAGGGAGGCGCCTTTGTCGGGCCGGTGTTTTCGTCACCCTACCTGCGAGCCAGAGATTACTTGGGCCGCTATTTCTTGCGCTCTATTGGAAATGCCCCAAATGTCGTCCCGGCCCGTCCCTAAGTGCAATTTGCGCACCCTGATCCTACTGTTCTCGTTACTGGCCAGTTTTGTCACCCTGTTCAATGACCTCTACGCCACCTACCGCATCCAGCGCGAGGCTCTGGTTCGTAACTCCCTGGAAGCCAACCGGGCTTATGCGGCCAAGGTGGCCCTGTCCATTGGCCAAAACCTGGGCGCCGACCTCGACCGGTTGAATTACAGCGCCAAGGTTTTAGGCCAACAGTTCTCATCCGAAACGATTCGCAGCGAGGAAGTGCGGCGGCTGATCGAACAGGATCAAAGCTTCAATACGACGGTCGTCGCTAACGCCCAGGGCGAGGTGTTGGCCGCCTTTCCAAAATTGCTCAATGTCAAAGGCCAAACCATCCGTTTCAAGGAAGCGCTGACCCGCAGGCAAGGCATGATTAGCCCGGCCTTCAATTCCCTCGCCGGCAATTTGATCGTGTTTATCTCCCAGCCAATCTGGGGGCCAGGCGGGGAGTACCTGGGGCTGGTCGGCGGGACCATTTACCTGCGTGAGGCCAATGCCCTCAGCGAGGTCGCGAGCCGACATTTCCAATGGGACAATTCCCAGGTGTATCTGGTGGACGATAAGCGTCACCTGCTGTTTCACCCGGACGCGAGCAGGATTGGCGAGGTCGTGGGCGCCAACCCCGCCATCGATGCCGTGCTCCGGGGTGAAAGTAGCGCCGCGCACATTGTCGACTCCAAGGGCGTGGAGATGCTCGCCGGTTATGCGGCGGTGCCTAAAAGCGGGTGGGGCGTGGTCTCGCAACAGCCCATGAGCGTCCCGGCCGCCGCGTTGCGCGAGCTGATGTACCAAGTGGTATTGAGGGTTATCCCGATGAGCCTGGTGGGTATTTTCCTGCTCTGGTGGGCCGCGGCACGCATCAGCCACCCCCTGAAGCGGCTGGCGGACCTGGCAGAGAACATGGATAACATCCAGGACATCCGCAAGGTGCGGGCCTGGTATTTCGAGGCGTGGCGCATCCGCCGGGCCATGATAATGGGCAGGCTGCTCACCCAGGATCGCATCGGCAAGCTCAATCACCAGGCGTTGAGCGACCCCTTGACGGGGTTGGCGAACCGGCGCGTGCTGGAAGATTGCCTGCGCGATTGGGAACTGCTGGATAAAAGCTTCGCGGTTATCAGCATGGATATTGACCACTTCAAGCGGGTCAACGATGAGTTTGGCCACGATGCCGGCGACAAGGTGTTGCAGGCATTCGCCAGCCTGCTGCGCCAGAACTGTCGCGACCATGACGTTCCCTGTCGCGTGGGCGGCGAAGAGTTCATCCTGCTGCTGCCATCGGCCACGCTGGCTGAGGCTACGGAGGTCGCGGAACGGATCAGGCGTTCGATGGCAGAAACGGTGTTCCCTCCCGCGGGCCATGTCACGCTCTCACTGGGCGTCTCGTGTTGGGTACCGAGTCAGCAGGATGTTCATGCCGCGCTTAAAGAGGCTGATGAGCTTCTTTACCGAGCGAAGCAGAGCGGCAGGAACCGCGTCATGTGTCAAGGCACGGCGGCTTCGGCGACGACAAGCTGAGGATGGCGCAAGACACCTGTGTCATACGCCATCCACTGTTGGATAACTCAGGTCAGACCTTGAACCGCCCGACCAACCGGTTCAGTTCAATAGCCAAGTTGGACATCTCGCCACAGGCGCTGGCGGTCTGACTGGCGCCCGCCGCACTCTGGATAGACAACTCGCGAATACTGGTCAGGTTCTGGTCGGCTTCACGGGCAACCTGGGCCTGCTCTTCAGAGGCGGTGGCGATCAGCAGGTTGCGCTCGTTGATCTGGCCAATAGCCTGGGCGATCTGTTTGAGCGACGCATCCGCACTCTGCGCCACCGTAATGGAGTTGTTGGCCATCCCCGCACTGGTGCTCATCGCGCTGACCGCTTGGGATGAGTCCACCTGAATGGCGGTAATCATCTGCTCGATTTCCTGGGTCGATTGCTGGGTGCGGTGGGCCAACGCTCGAACTTCATCGGCTACCACGGCAAACCCACGGCCTTGCTCACCGGCGCGGGCGGCTTCGATGGCGGCGTTGAGTGCCAACAAGTTGGTTTGTTCGGCAATCGCGCGGATCACTTCCACCACTTTGCTGATGTCTTGAGCCCTGGTGGACAACGCCTTGACCTGCTCACCGGTGCTGGCCACGTTTTCAGCCAAGCCTTCGATGGCCTTCAAGGTTTGCGCCACGTTCTCGATGCCGGAATGGGTGAAGGCCATGGATTCTCGCGACGATTGCGCGGCGGCTTCAGCATTGCGCGCCACCTCGTCTACCGCAGCACTCATCTGGGTGACCGCGGTGGCGGCCTGGTTGACCTCATCGTTCTGGCGCACCAGGCCTCGGCTGGCATCCTCGGTCACGGCGGTCATTTCCTCCGAGGCCGAAGCCAGTTGCGTGGAAGAGTCGGCGATCTGCGAGATGGTCAGGCGCAAGTTCGCCTGCATTTTCGACAGCGCGGCCAACAAACGGCCGGCTTCGTCACCGCCGTCGACTTGAATGTCCTTGGACAAATCGCTGCTCGCGATGCGCTCGGCGACCGCCAGGGCAACGCTGATAGGTGAGGTGATGCTGCGGGTCAGCAGCGTGGCAAGTACGACGGTCAGCAGCACGGTCAGCGCGAGGAGGGCGCCCACCAGCGTCACGCCACTGGTATAGATAGACGTGGCATTGACCCCAGCAGCCTTGGCGCCCTCGGAGTTGAAGTCCGACAGTTTAATCATCTTCTCTTGCAGCGAGTTGGTGAACGGGCTGATACGGGTATTTATCAACGTGACAGCGGCGGCGTTGTCGCCGCTTTGCAGCAGTGGCTCCAGGACGTCCAGCAGTTTGAAATATTCCTGCGTATCCGCCGCCACCGCGTCATACAACTCACGCTCCTGCGGCCCCGTAATCAGAGGTAAATAATCGCTGACGCTGCTGGCCAGCGCCTTGCGATAGCCACTCAATGCAGCCATGCGGGCTTGGCGCTGTTGCTCATCCACCGTGGCGGTGATCCGCAGGCTTTCCAGACGCAGGCGCAGAGTACCGGCCTCCATCTTGCCAATCTCGCGCATGCTGGGCATCCAATTGTTTTCGACATCCTGTTCGGTCTCTCGCAGCTTGCCCATTTGCAGCACGGCAACGATCCCCAGGGCAAAAACCACCAGGACAATGAGAGAGAAAAATACGGCTGACCTTGGGGCAAGGTTCAATGTCCTGATGTTCATGTGTAGGCCTCTTTTTTATAGCATCGCCAGATAATGGCGATTCAATATCACTGTAGACCTTGGCGTGTCGTGAAAACATCCTATCGATGTGAAAATGTTGTTGCCCCACTGGACACGCCCTGCATCCGACGGGCGGCACAGACGCAGGTCTTGAGCTTGGCCTTCGGGTCCGGTTTGGGTGCTTAAACAACGTCGTCGATGAGTATGTGGTACGTCCCCCGGCTGCATTGCTCGATACGCGCCTGGACCTTATAGACGCTGCGTAGCATGTGCTCGGTGATGACCTCGTAGCAGGGCCCGCTACCTGGGCTGGTGCCATCAGCGATGACCAGCACTTGGTCTGCAAAGCGCAGCGCTTGGTTCAGGTCATGGATGGCAATGAACACAATAGCTTCCTGTTGGCGCGCGAGTGTGCGCATAAAGCTCAGAACCTGCACTTGGCGATGCATGTCGAGGGCGCTGGTGGGTTCATCCATCAATAGGATTTCTGGCTCGCGCACCAGGGTTTGCGCGATGGACACCAATTGCTGTTGTCCGCCACTGAGTTCACCCAGGTTGCGAAAGGACAGGCTGCTGATGCCCAGCGCAGCCAGAATCTCATCCACCCGCTTCAACTCGTCATCGTCAACCGCCCATCCCGACGTCAACTGTTTGCGCGCCAGTAACACCGACTCGTAGACCGTCAACCGCGCACTGGCATTCAGGCCCTGCGGCATGTAGCTGATGGCGGCCGGGCCCTTTTTCGAGCCCTGCAAAATGACCTGCCCGGGGCCGTCGATCAAACCGGCCATGCGTTTGAACAGCGTCGATTTCCCTGCGGCGTTAGGCCCGACTACCGCGACGACCTGACCGCCGAAAAACATCGCCGTCGATACCTCGCGAATGATTTCGCGCTGGCCGTAACCGGCACCGAGGTTCTCCAGTTGCAGCGTCACCATGAGTTTTTCTTCCCGCCGAGGATTAAAGAGATGAAGAACGGCACGCCGATCAATGACGTGACCACGCCAATGGGGAAGATCGCCCCTGGAATCAAGGTTTTGCTGACCACGGAGCTGGCCGACAGAATCAGCGCGCCGGTCAGCAACGAGGCGGGTAGAAAGAAGCGTTGGTCTTCACCGATAAGCATGCGCGCGATGTGAGGGCCGACCAGGCCGATGAAGCCGATGGTGCCCACGAACGCCACGGGAAACGAAGCGAGCAGGCTGACCATAATCAGCGTCTGAAAGCGTAGGCTGCGCACATTGATGCCGAAACTGGCCGCCTTGTCATCGCCAAGGCGCAAGGCCGTCAAGGCCCAGGCGCGTTTGGCAAAAATCGGCAGCGTAATCAGGATCACCACGCAGATCACCCCCAGTTTCGGCCAAGTGGCTTTGGTCAGGCTGCCCATCGTCCAGAAGACCACCGCAGCCACGGCTTGCTCAGTGGCGAAGAATTGCACCAGGGCTAACAGCGCGTTAAAGGTGAACACCAGCGCAATGCCAAGCAGCACAATGGTTTCGGCCGTGACGCCGCGCCGCATGCTGAGGAAATGGATCAACAGCGCCGAAAGCATGGCCATGATGAAGGCATTGAGCGGCACCATGAACTGCGCCGCCAGTGGGAACAACGCCACACCAAACGCCAGCCCCAACGCGGCGCCGAAACTGGCCGCGGCAGAGATGCCCAGGGTGAAGGGGCTGGCCAACGGGTTGTTGAGGATGGTCTGCATCTGCGCGCCGGCCAAGGACAGTGCCGCACCGACGGCGACGGCCATCAGCGCGACCGGCAGGCGAATATCCCACATCACCACGCGCACCTGGGGCGAGGCGCTGTCCGGGGAAATCAGTGCCCCGACGACTTCGCCCAGGCTATAACTGGCCGGCCCCAGCGCCAAATCGAGTAGTACGCTGCATAACAACAAGAGCACCAGCCCAGCCAGGATCAAGCGCTTGCGCGTCACCAGGCGACGATAAGCCTCGCGCTGGACAACCACGGCCTCAGTCAACGAGCTCATGGTTTGCCCCCCGGTTCGCGCAAGCTGACAAAGTAGCCGCCCGCATACGGCACTGGCAGGAAGCGCTCATGCAGTTCGCGAAATGACGCATCCGGGTCGAGATCGGCAAACAGCTCGGGGTGAAACCATTTCGCCAACTGCTGGATGGCCACGAACTGATATGGGCTGTTGTAGAACTGATGCCAGATGGCGTGAAAAGCTTGAGGCTCCTGGGCCTTGATACCGGCGTAGGCAGGACGCTGGGTGTACCAGGCGAGCTTCCTGCGTGCCTGATCCATGTCCGCGCCCGGACCGACACCGACCCAGTGGCCGCCAGGGGCAAAGGCTTCCCAGTTGGCGGTGGTGACCACCACGTGAGCCGGGTTGGCGACGATCACTTGCTCGGGGTTCAACTGGCCGAACGTGGTTGCAATCATGCGCCGGGCGATGTTGTTACCACCGGCCATATCGACGAACAGCCCGAAGTTCTCGTTACCGAAACTCAGGCAGCAATCATCGGTATAGCCGCCGATACGCTCGATGAACACGCTGGGGCGCGGCGGGTGGTGTTTTTCGATGACGTCGGTGACGCGGTGGATCTGTTGGTTGCGAAAGTCGATGAAAGCCTGCGCCCGTTGTTCCTTGCCCAACAGTTGGCCGAACAGGCGCATGGTCGGCTCGGTGTTCTGCATCGGGTTGTTGCGAAAGTCGACGTACACCACCGGGATGCCCAGCGCGTCGAGCTTTTCGATGTAGCGGGCATCTTCAGTGGCGTGTTGCGCCTCGACGTTGAGGATGATGACGTCAGGGCGCTGGGAGATTGCCTGCTCGAGGTCGAAGGTGCCGTCTTCAAAACCGCCGAAGGTGGGGATTTTGGCGATGTCGGGGAATTTGCGCAGGTAGGCGTTGTAGGTATCCGGGTCGGACTGAATCAAATCCTTGCGCCAGCCCACGATCCGTTCAATGGGGTTATGGGTGTCCAGGGCCGCCACCAGGTACAACTGGCGACCTTCGCCCAAAATTACCCGCCTGACCGGCAGGTGAACCTTGACCTTGCGCCCCAGTAGGTCGGTCACCTCGGTGCGTGCCGTGTCCACCTCGGTGGCGTGAGCGGTGCGCGCTAGACCTAGCAGCCCTACCAGTAGCAGCGCAGCCAAGGCGTAGCTGCGTCGATTAAAAATCACCATGGTCAAAGCCTTTGTAGAGTCAGATCGGCCAGCAGTCCACACCGCCACCGGGCTGAACGTTTTAGAAATCGACAGTTGCCGACAGTAATAAAGTGCGCGGTGAGCCTTGAGAGAACGCGCCATAGGAAGCGACGCCCGACCAGTACTCGTGGTCCAACACGTTCTGCACGGTGGCGCGAAACGTGGTCGCCCGTTCGTCGATGCGCGTGGTGTAACGCGCGCCGACATCGAAGCGAGTCCAGTTGTCGAGTTGCTGCGTGTTGGCTTGGTTGACGTACTGGCTGGCGGTGTGGATCGCACCACCGGTCAGCGTCAGCCCCTCGACCCATGAGGTGTCCCATTCGGCCCACAGGTTGGCTTGCACGTCGGGAACACCGACCGGTTTATTGCCCCGGTTACCCGCCACCGAGGTTTTGCTCAGTTGTGCATCGAGCAGGGTGACGCCACCGAGCAGGCGAGTACCGGGAGCGACGTCGCCAAACAGGCTCAATTCCAGGCCACGGTTGCGCTGTTCGCCCTGTACCGAAAACACCCCGCGGGCCAGTTCACCGCTGGGTTTGGTGATCTGGAACAGGGAGAGGGTGGCACTGAAAGTGCCATAGTCGGCCTTGACCCCGAGTTCGTGCTGACGGGAAACGTAAGGGGCAAAGATCTGCCCGGCATTCGATGCCGTGGACGGCGCAATCTCGCCCTTGCTCAGGCCTTCGATGTAGTTGTAATAGAAGGAAATGTGGTCCCAGGGCTTTAACACCGCGCCATACAGCGGCGTGATGCGGCCATCGTCGTAGGCGCTGGTGACCACACCGGCGGCGCTGTAGTTATCGGACTTGATGTTCTGCTGGCGCAGGCCCAAGGTCAGTAGCACCCGATCATCGAGCACCGACAGCGTGTCACTTAGCGCCACGCCAGTCAGTTCGCTCTCGGAGACTTTCGGTGTGGCCGGCTCGGGGATAGAGGGCTTTGGGCGGTCCACCGGGCGATAGATATTCGACAGGATCGGTGCGCCGGAGTTGATCCCGCGCGACAGCACGTCGTGATAACGGCTGGCTTGCAGGGCCGTGCTGTGACTGACCGGCCCGGTGTCGAATCGCAGCCGTGCGCCAGCGTCGAGGGTGTAGCGCGCGACTTCAAACTTGTAATAGCCGGGAACCGACGAGGTATCGCCCGCAGCATTGACGATGGTTGGCGTCTGGTCGGACACCCGCGCGACGTCCGACTTGCCACCGCCGGCATGGGCGAAGACCGTCAGGGCATCGTTCACGTCGTATTCGCCACTGAGCAGGGCGGATTTGTCCCGAGTACGCGACCAGCCCCATTGCTGACTGACATTGATATGGCCGTTGGCCGCCGAGGGAATGTCCATGTCCGGGGCGATCAGAAAGGGCCGCGAGGCAGCGTCGAACCGTTCTTCCTGGTTGAGCCAGTCGAGGCGGATGCGCAGGCGTTCACCTTGATAATCCAGGGCCAGGGCACCGATATCGACATGGCGCGATTGATCGTCGATCACGGTATCGCCCACCTGTGTGCTGCCATTGAGGCGTATGCCGAACCGGCGTTCCTGGCCAAAGCGTCGGCTGACGTCGAGGTGGCCGCCCAGTTGCGCGTCCATGGCGTAGCTGGCGGTGAAACGGGTCAGGTCTTGCTCCAGGGAGCGCTTGGGCACCACGTTAATCACACCGCCGACCGCGCTATTGGGCGACATGCCATAGAGCAGGGCACCGGGGCCCTTGACCAGTTCGATGCGCTCGGCGTACTCGGTGAACACCCGGTAGTTGGGCGCCACCCCGTAGACGCCGTCGAACGCCAACTCACCCAGATTGCCCTCGCCGACGGGAAACCCACGCACAAAAAAGGAGTCGACGATGCCCCCGGTCTGCCCCGTGGAGCGCACCGAGGAGTCACGCTCCAGTACATCGGCGACAGTGACGGCCTGTTGATCTTTTATCAGCGCCGAGGTGTAGGTACTGACGCTGAAGGGGGCATCCATCACATCGGTATTGCCGAGGACGCCCAGGCGCGCGCCGCTGGCCACTTGGCCACTGGCATACACCGGCGGCAAGGCATCGCTGCGTTTATTGGTGCCAATCACCGCCGTTTCACCCAGTGTCAGCCGGTGCTGGACCAGGGTGTAGCTGCCATCGCTGCGCAAAACCATGGCCAGGCCGCTGCCTTGCAGCAGCCGATCGACAGCCTCCTGGGTCGAGAACCTGCCAACCAGCGCAGGGCTGCTCAGGCCGTCGGTCAGCGAGGGCTGAAATGACAAGGCAATGCCGGCGCCCACGGCGAAACTCGACAGGGTCGCGCCGAGCGGCCCTAAAGGAATGTTGTAGGTACGCACCGCCAAAGCGTCCAGCTGCATCGGCCCGTTGGCCAGGGCAAACGGGCTGACGCTTGCGATCAGGACAAGGCTGAGCAACGCACTGCAAATGACTGGTTTGAGCTGGCGATCCGGACGCAGAGGGCGTGCAGCAGGCATGAATGGGTGAACCTATGAACAGGACGGTTAAAGGTCTTCTTCCTAGTAGCCAGCCGAGAGCAAAAAAAGTATCAGTGCTGCGGCGTTTTTTTTTTCGCCAGCTCTTTTTCGCCGGTTCAGGCGGGAGACAGCATGACCCAGAAGCCGTCCAGACGGCCGCTGACCAGGATCGGGTAGGTTTGCGCGAGCATGCTCAAGGTGCGCTGGGTATCACCGATGGGGTAGGCGCCGGAAATACGCAGGCCAGCGATTGCCGGGTCGAGGCGCACAAAGCCACGGTGATAGCGCGCCAACTCGTCGACGAAATCCGCCAGGCGCATCTTGTCGGCCATCAACATGCCTTGCGTCCAGGCGCCGACATAGCGGTCGGCGGCGGTGACCTGGCCAAAGGTGTGGGCAGAAAAATCGGTGCGCTGCCCGGCGCTGACGATCAGGGGTGTTCCCTGGCGCTTGTCTGCCAGGTGCACCTTTACCGCACCTTCGAGTACGGCAAGGTGAGTGCGCGGTTGCCGTTCGCGAACCGTGAAGCGCGTACCTAGCGCTTGCATTCGACCCTGGCGGGTGCTGACCAGAAAGGGCCGCGGCGAGGGTGAGGGGTCCGGTGCGGTCTGCACCAGTATTTCGCCTTCGCGCAAATGGATGAGGCGTTGGCGGGTGTCGAACAGCACGTCGATGGCGCTGTCGGTGTTGAGGGTGATTGTCGAACCGTCCGCCAAGGCCAGCTCGCGGCGCTGGCCGACAGCGGTGCGATAGTCTGCCGACCATTGCTGGGACTGCGCCAGCTTCCAACTGCCCCAGCCAGCGGGCAGGATCGCCAGGATCATTGCCAGTTTGCCCAGCGCGGCCCGGCGTTGCGGGCTGTTTGGGCGGTCGAGCGCGGACATCGCCAACGACGGCGGAAGCCCGCCTAGCTTGCTCTGCAGCACCTGCGCCCGCGCCCAGGCACGACTACGCTCGGGGGTGCTGGTTTTCCAGTGTTCCCACTCACCGCGTTCCGTGTCACTGAGTTCGCCCTCACTCAGGCGGATCAGCCAGTCGGCGGCTTCTTCGAGGGCCTGCTGAACGGGGGGCGACGTATTGCGCTGGGTGAGCATTCACTCCACCAGCAACAGGCACTGGACGAAGGCTTGTTTCATGTAGCGTTTGACCGTAATCAGCGAGACACCCAGTTGCTCGGCAATGTCGTCGTATTTCAGGCCGCTGATCTGCGACAGCAGGAACGCACGTTTGACCGGCGGCGGCAACGCGTCGAGCATTGCGTCGATTTCGTGCAGGGTCTCCAGCACCATGAAGCGCATTTCCGGCGAAGGCACCTGGGGTGCAGGCAGATGCGCGAGGGCGTCCAGGTAGGCGCGTTCCAGAGCCTTGCGTTGATACCAATTGACCAGGATGCCCTTGGCCACGCAGCTCAGGTATGCCCGGGGCTGCTCGATGACGGTGACGCGGGAGGCGAGGATGCGGGTGAAGGTATCCTGCGCCAGATCCGCCGCATCCATGGCGTTACCCAATTTTTTTCTCAGCGTCGCGTACAGCCAGCCATGATGGCCGCTGTACAGGGCTTCGATCGCGCGCAGGTGATTGTCGTTATTCGCGGGAAGGGTTTGGCTCATGGCTGCAGATTTTTATGCAATTGAGAAGTATTCCCAATGCTAGTTTACAAACCGACTGCGACGCAAGCGCGGATTGGTGTCGCCATCAGACGCTCGGCAGACCGTCAAGTGCCGCGATCATCGTGTCGATTTCCGTTTCGGTGTTATAGGCATGAAGGGACGCGCGACTGACCTCCCGTAAGCCCCTGTGCTGCATATCGAGCAAGGTCGAACGGAACGTCGAGGTCGTCACGTTGATGCGCTTGTCCTGTGCCGCCAGCCACTGCTGTATCTGCGTGGCGCTGTTGCGCTGATGAGTGAATGTGACGATGCCCGAGGTGAGGCTGCCAGTGTCGCGCAGTGTCACGCCCGCAAGATCCGCCAGGCGTTGGCGCAGGTAGCCGGCCAGGTGTTGAATCCGTAGCCACATTGGCTCAATGCCTTGAGCCAAGGCGTATTCCACGGCGCAACCAAGCCCCAGCTTGGCGGCGACGTTGCACTCCCAGTTCTCGAAGCGGCGGGCATCGGCGCGGATCATGTAGGTATTGCTGGTTTGCAGCGAGGCGGCATGCAGGTCGAGAAACACCGGCTCCAAGTTCTGGCACAACGATCGTTCCACATACAAAAAACCCATGCCGCGCGGTCCGCGCAGGTACTTGCGGCTGGTGGCGGCGAGCATGTGGCAACCGATTTTGTGTACATCGATCGGCATCTGCCCGACAGCCTGGCAGGCATCCAGCAGAAACAGCACACCGGCAGCGCGGGCGAGGGCGCCGATCTGTTCGATCGGTTGTACCGGCCCGCCGTTGGTGGCGATGACCGGCAAAGAGATCAATGCGACACGCTCTTCCTCAAGCAGGGTCTTCAAGGCCGGCAATGACACCTGGGCGTGTTCGTCATTGGCAATGACGCGCACTTCAATACCGCGCTGTTGCTGCATTTGCAGGTAAGGAATGTAGTTACCGGCATACTCGGTGGACGAGGTCAGCACTACATCACCGGGTTGCAACGGCAATGAATAGAAGGCCATGTCCCAAGCCCGAGTCGCGTTCTCGATCACGGCAATTTCGTCCGGCTGGGCGTTGATAAGCCGCCCTATGGCGCCATACACGTTCTCCAGTTCGGCGGCGCATTGCCCGGCCGCTTCATACCCGCCCAGGCTGGCTTCGAGCTGAATGTGGCGGGTCATGGTTTCGATCACCGGCGCCGGCATCAGTGCGGCGCCGGCATTGTTGAAGTGGATCAGTTGCGCGACAGCGGGCGTATCGGCGCGCAGTTGTTCAATGTTCAAAGCACAGGCTCCTGGATCAATCCCCGGGCGGGGCATGGCTCGGTTGCATGGCTGCCGGCCAGTAGCGCAGCGCGATAATCGGGAGCAACGCCACCCCGTAGGTCAGGCAAACGAACAGGTAGGTGTATTGCAAGCCGTAAACCTGGCTGAGCAAGCCACCCGCCGAAATCCCCGCGATGGAGGCAAATTGCGCCGTGCCTTGGGCAATACCCAGCACGTGACCTTGTTGCGAGCTATCGGCGGTTTTCGAGACCAGCGCCATCAGCACCGGTGTCGTCGCGCCGAGCAGCACGCCCCAGATGAAGTAGGCGGCAACGAACACCACTGGATTACGCGTGACACCCGCCACAGCCGTCAGGGCGATGCAGCCAAGCACCACGTAGGTCATGCGATGCAGGGTGTCCTGCTGGCTGCGGTGCTCGAAATAGCGCGACCACGCCGTGGCCGAAAGAATGAACCCCAGTGCCAGCAACCCGTAGCACAGGCCGACCACCGTGTTGCTGACCTCGAACACCGAGCTGACATACAGCGAGAACGACGTTTGCGGCAGCATCCGCGCCAACAACAGAATGCCCATCACACCGAGCAGCGACAGCAGGGGCGAGCCTTGCCAGAGACTGCCTGGGCGCTCGGCAGGCATCGGCTTGCCGGCGGCGGCCGGGGCTTTCTTCACCGGCGGTACGTCCGGCAAGGTCACGGCGGCGATCACGGTGCACACCGCACACAATGCCGCGGCAATGATGTTGATCCAGAAGAATGTCGCGTAATCGAGGATCACCCCCCCGACCACAGCGCCCAGCAACGAACCGACATTGGTCGAGATCTGCAAAATGGCGAACAATCGCGCCCGCCGCGAAGGGGCCTCGATGCTCACGCCATAAGCTTGCGCCGGGGCGATGTAACCGGCGAACGCGCCTTGCAAGAAGCGCAGGATCAGAATGACCCAGATATCACTGCACAAGGCCAGCCCAAGTTGGGTCAACGACAACCCGGCGAGCGCGCGGATCATCATCAACTTGTGGCCATAACGGTCGCCGATACGGCCCCAAAATGCGCTGGTCAGAATAATGCCCAGCATCGGGCCGACATACACGGCGACGCTGGCGAAGCTGAAAACCGACTCTGAAGGGGTCAGCCCACGCAGGTGGACAGGCCAGAACGGCCCGCTCATTTCCATTGCACCCATCGATACCAGCTGGATCGCAAATAGAAGATAAATCAGGATTCGTACTCTCGAACCCTGGATGACGCCTGCATGGGACATGAGTCAGCCTCGGTTAAACGCTAGCGAGCGGGTTGGTCAGGGTGTGTTGCAAACGATAGTTGCTGTATTGCATCAAGTGCATGCGCAGCAACGACCGGGTCGGCCATGGGTCTTCGACGAACGCGTGGTGTTCGGCCTCCCACAACGCCGGCTCAACGCGGTCGCGCACGGCCTCGAAGGCCAGGTCGGTTTCTTCGCGCAATACTTGCCACAACCTGGTGTTGTTCAACCCGTACTCCTTGGTCAGCCACAGCGCCATCTCGTGCAGGTGGGTGAGGTACGTGGCATCCAGCACAAACATGCGCACCGGCTCGATATCACCCGAAAAAACCGTCGGCAGGATACCCGGCTGCACGTGTGGTTGCAGGCTATAGCCGCGCGCTTGCAGCAACGGCGCGTAGGTGCGGCCATCGCCAAAATCACGAATCAGCAGGCTGCGTGCCTGGCCGTCCGGGGAGAACAGCACCATGGTGTTCTGTTGATGCGCTTCAAGGCCGATGCCATACAACAGGTAGATCGCCACCACCGGTTGGGTCACGACTCTTGCGTATTCGCGGTACCAGTTTTCCACCTGGCCCGCTTGGGCCCGCACGCCGTCACGCTCGATCAAGTCCGTGAACAACGGACGGCCATTGCCCGGCAAACGGGTAAACAATGAGGCCACGGTAATGGGCAGGCGATCGTCGTGGCGCTCGAATGCCGCTTTGCTGGCGCGATAGACCACCGACAAATGGCGGCCTGGATGATCGTCCTGAGTTACCGCGTTCTTGTAACGCACACCGATTTCTTCGGCAAAGATCTCCAGGCGTTGAGCGAAGCCGTTTTCCTCTTCAAGAATGCTGCTTATCACCGTGCTGATGCGCGGCCCCATGTGAATCGACTTGGCTTGCAGGCTGCGCAGTTCACTGGTCATCCATACGGCAATCGGCAGTTTTATCAGCGGCGCGCAGTGGTCCAGCACCGGCATCATGGTGCGATAGGACATGGTCGGCAGTGTGGTAATGTCCGGGCCGTCGGTAATCAGGATGCCTTCTTCGATTTCCACTGCGAACGTCTTCAGAACGTAGGCTTGCAGGTGCCAGGTGTGAATCGGCAGCGGCAGCCACTGGCTCTCGTCCAGGCCTTTGCTGTTGAGCGAGGCTTTCCACTGTGCCCATTGCGCTGGGAAGTTGCTGGCGAACCAGTCGGGGTAGCTGCGCACGTTGGGCATGCTTTCGCTTATCGCGTGGTCGGCACGCAGGGAGGCGATACGCAGCGGCACTTGGGCGTTGAACTCGGGAGACAGTTCCTCGACTTCGGCATCGGTCAGCCCCGGGCGCGATTTCCACGTCGGGTAGTACGGATGCCCTTCCAGCGAGCCCCACTGGTCGAGCAGGATCGCGGCGTCCTTGGTTTTTGCATGTTGGCGTAGGTAGTCGGTAAAGCTGTCGAGGCCCTGATCCCGGGCGGCCTGTTGCAGGCGGGCGTTCCATTGCTGGCGATGCTGGCGGGCGTGGGCATCGTTGGTCAGGCTGTTTTCCATGTCTGACTTAAGCCCGGCCACACCTTCATCGGTAGGCTCGAAGTCGAAACTGTCGCGCAGCACATCCAGCATGTCTTGATGGTGGGTGATGACCTGGCGTGTACCTTCGTGGGTGAGCAGTACCACCTCACCGTCGTTGACCAGGGTGTCCGCCGGGCCTTTGGCGATCTCGCAAAACACCAGATGAGCGCGGCCACCCTTGAGTGGGTAAGTGGCCTGGTTGCCCTCGGCGGCGAAACTCAGGGCCGAACGGTCGAGGATGTTTTCGGCAAAAAGGCAGCGAATCAGGCGTCGCAGGGCGTTTTTGCGGGAGTAGGCGATCAGTGTCTTGAAGTCATCCATATCTGCGGTCTGCTCGTCGAAAAATCTGAATAAAGGGTTCAGGCCGCAGCGGTTGCGGGGCGTGGCCATTGGTGTGGGAAGTAGTCGAGCGCGCAATCGCCCAGGCCTTGCATGTAGCCAATGCTCCAGTTCAGGACTTCTTCCATATAGGGCACCTTGAAGTCCAAGCGCCTGGCCATTTCCACCAGCAGCACCAAACCGTAAGCAATGTCTTCGTTGAAGGCACGGCTCTGGCGCTCGATCACATAGCCGGCGCGGTTGCCGGGAGCGGGCACCATCGGCGCGAGGATATTGTTGTAGGCCTGATTGGTGCGCAGGATTGAGAGCATGCTGCTCGGGTCGCGGATCTGCTCGCCGTAGGCTTCGACGATTTCCTGTTTCAGCGACTTGACCGATGACAAGTCAACGCCCATGCGCTGGCTGATGGCCGCGCACAACCCCTGGCTTTCCTGATCCATGCGTTCGAGGAAATAGGCACCCAGCTCCGGGCACTCGCTCCACCAACACAGGGGCTGCGCAAAGATCTTGCGATGCCATTGGCCGTAGGGGCCGATCAGCCCATAAATGACCGAGCTGTGCATGATCGGGTTGCCTGGCGTCAGCGTAATCTCCAGGTAATCATCCAGCATCGTCACGCAAGGCCCGTACAGTCGGGTGAGAATTTTTTCTAGCTGTCGTTGTGCCGACTGCGGCTCCCTGGCATGGGTGGCCACATACAGCCGGCTCTTGCCGCCGCCCATTTTGATCGACCGCCCCGGCGTCAGCTCGAACGCGGTATGCGGGACATCCTTCATGCCCCAGATCACCAGGTTCGGGCGGTCGGGCAGGGTGGCTTCAGCCAGCCAGTCGAAACCGCAGAAGCCCGGAATCGCGCCGATGTAAACCGGTTTGCTGGTAGTGAGGTGAGGCGCGATGTCTTTCAGTGTTTGCGCTCGGGCATGGGCCGGCACGGTGATGATGACGATGTCGGCATCTTCAACGGCCGCCCTTGCATCGGTGCTCACCCGGTCCAGTCGGGCCTGCACAGTGGAGCCGTCGGGCAACAGCGCCTGCATCGGCACCTGCAGGGCGTGTTGTTCGATGATGCTGCGATTACGAGTGAGCATCGAAACCTGAACATGGGGCAGCTGCTTGAACAGGATGGCGTTGAGGTGGCCAGTCCTGCCACCCCCACAAATGGCAACTTTCAACAGATTCATCGAGAGGCGTTCCTGTGTGAAGGGTAGGGTCATGCGACGCTCAGTTGCAGCGGCGCGGAAACGGCGTCCAGCCATTGGGTCTTGCCCAGCCAGGCATCCAGTTGGGGGGCGATGCTGGGGTCGATCAGGTCGCGTTCCTGCAGCCATTTATCGTCGAACACGGTGTGCAGGTACTTTTCGCCACCGTCGGCAATCGGCACCACCACGTTGCCGCTCAACACACCTTTGTGGATCAGTTCCAGCGCCTTGAAAATCGCCCCGCCGGTTGAGCCGCCAACCAGTAAGGCGAGGTTGCGGGCGATATAGCGCGCAGTTTCGAACGCTTGGGAGTCGGTGACTTGCACGCCCAGGTCGATACAGCTGTAGTCGAGCACCAAGCCGACGGTGTCCCCGGCCGGCGTGCCGGTACCCGACTGGTAGTAGGGGTAGCCAGGATGACCAAAGACAATCGAGCCGGCAGGCTCCACCGCAACGGTCACCGTGTCGGGGTTGTGTAGCTTCAGGCCGCGAGCGATGCCGGTCATCGAACCGCCGGTGCCGACACAACCGACGTAGGCACCGATAACGCCTTGGGCCTGGCCAATGGTCTCGCGCACGAAATCACTGTAGCCGCCAGCATTGGCCGCGTTGTCGGATTGATTCATGAACACGGCACCGGGAATCTGGCTGGCCAGTTCTGCGGCAAGTCGTTGGCGCTCGACCACCGCCACTTCATCTTCGCGGTAGGTGCCTTTGACGAAGCGAATGTCGGCACCGAGGGCCTTCATGACCGCGATCTTGTCCTGGGCGGCGTGGTGATCCACCACCGCAATGAAATGCAGGCCGAACTCGACGGCAGCCATGGCCAGGCCGATCCCGGTGTTGCCAGAGGACGACTCGACGACCACGCCACCCGGTTTGAGGCGCCCGGACTTGAGTGCAGCCAGCACCATATTGCGCGCCATGCGGTCTTTGATACTGCCCCCGGGGTTGTTCTTTTCAATCTTGAGCAACAACCGCGCGTTAGTGCCGGGAACATCAATGCCTAAGATGGGCGTATTACCAATAAGGTCCGAGACTTTATTCAATATCATTACAGTCATTCCCTTTAGTAGTCAGGTGAAAACCTATAGTTACCTTGCGTACAACAGGTCGCCGTCAACCGGCGGGGCAGGGGGTGGCGATGAAATTCGTTCTCCAGCAAGTCCATTTGATAACCGGCGGTATTGACGTAAACCAATAAATCACCGGGCTGTGGTGTAGTGGAAAAGTTGATTAGGCGATGGGTGATGACATCATCATCAAGACAACTGTGGCCGGCGATGTAAGCTTGCGTCGCAGTGCATGGCAGGCCCGGTGAGCTGATTAATAAAGGATCAACCAGATACTCGGAGCCGAACCAGGTTTCACACGCACTGAAACTGCTGCCCTCAACAAAAATAACGGCTTTGTTGTCGGCAAGTTTCTTGGTGCGGGTGACGCGAAATATTGAAATCGCCGCTTGATCGACCAGACTACGGCCCGGCTCCAGGGCCAGGGTGATGTGTTGTTGCTTGAAATAACGGGCGATGGATAACCCGGGCGAAAATTCAGCATCCAGTAATAAGCCAAGCCATTGTGATGCGCTCAGTTCGCCGCCGTATGGGTAATAATCGCCTGGAACTTTCTGGTTGTAATAATGACTCGGCTTATTATCGTTCTCAAAAAAATGGGCGTAGGCGTGCGGCTCGACATAACGTACCGGCAAGCCGCCACCGATATCGATCATCCGCGGGTTCAAGCCCATCTCCCGAGCCGCCTCGACGAACCCGCCGACCTCTCGCACCGCTTGTGCACGGGACTCGAACCCATAGCCGCCCAGATGAAAATGGAAGCCCTCAAAATTGAAAATATCGGTGTGTTTCGCCAGCTTTTGAAGGCCTTCAAGCAAGTCGGCCGTGCCCATGCCAAAGCGGCTTTTGGGGCTGTTTGTGGGCCTGTAACGCAGTAATACTCTGGCTTTGCTGAAGGGCGACTGTGCTTGCAGTACACCTTGCAGGTGACCTAGCTCCTCCAGCGAGTCGATGCAGATGAGCGATCCAGCATCCACCAAGGCCTGATGAAATACGGCGGTTTTGGCTGGGCCCGTGGCGCAGATTTTCGCAGCACATGCACCTGCCCGCAGCGCCGCATGCAGTTCGTGGATGCTCGATACATCGATGCCGATCGCTGACTGCGCTGCCGCTTCCAGCAGGCTTTGTGACTTGTTGGCCTTGGCACCGTAGAACATTTCGTAAGACAGGTTGTGCTGTTTCAATACGGCCAGCAATGCCAGGGTATTTAGCTCAAAGGCATGCGGCCATACCAGATTCAAAGGCGAGCCATGGAACTTGACCAGTTCCGTAAGTATCCCCGGGGATTGGTTGATAAGCGTGGAAATTATTGGGTCGATCAGCGGCTTTAACATGCCTGGCTGGTGAACTTCGGCTGCTTGTTCGGCAGGCATTGAATTTATTGCATGCATAGTTGCCCCTTGGCGTCGAAAACAATCTCGCCATTGATAGTTCGACAACTTCTCGTTATCGATAGATAGCGGTTTTGGCTCGTTAAAAACGAGGGCCCACGCAACTCGGAGGCGGGCGCCAGGCGATATCTAAAGTTGGATCCATCGCGCCGATTGCAATAAATGATTCACAAAATAATTGCATGACAACCCCATTCCATAAGGTTTGTACGGATGTTTCGACGGGCCATTAGTTGATGGCCAATTCCCGGTGATGGCACGGTGGCGGGGATTCAAATGACATCACCGCCATGTACTTACCGAGGTGCAAATTGCGTGTTTAGAAACTCGGGTAGTTCCCCTTGACGGCGTGAACAATATTGCGAACGGGAATGATTATCAAGTAAGATTTTCAGGTATTTTTGAATAAAGACCTGCGCAAGGCGAATCAATGAACGTGTATTTACACGCTCAAGGACGCGTTCGCCCGCCGATTAAAAAACCCTTTAATACCTTGAACAACAAGGTGTTGGCGGTTGTTTCGAGAAGGCCCGGACAGGCCCGCAAATGGGCTGCCCGAGGCCCCGTAAATGTGTCAGTAACCACGACTGTTTCACGCCTAGGAGCTATGCCATGCAATCCGATCGATTCAGCAGCACGACCCCACTCGCGATCAGCTACCTGTTTGTACCGGGCAATCGGCCCGAACGGTTTCCCAAAGCGGTCGGGGCAGGGCCGGACGCAATTATTCTCGACCTCGAGGACGCCGTTCACCCACAGAGCAAAGCCGCCGCCCGCGTTGCCATCGGGAGCTGGCAGGAGGGCGCCGAGACCGTTTCCTGCGAACGATACATCCGCCTGAACAGCATCAGCAGTGCGCTGTTTCGCCAGGATCTGAGCTGGCTCTGCAACATGCGGCATCCCCAGCGATGCGATGGCATTTTCCTGCCCAAGGCCGAGTGCCCCGAGGCGCTGGCGCGGGTGGTCGAGCATCTGCTGGAATGGCAACCCGGGTTGAAAATCATCGCAATCATCGAGACCGCCAAGGGGTTGCAACAGGTGGAATCGATCGCAGCCGTTACGGGTGTGGCACGGCTGGCATTCGGCTCGCTGGACTTCTCCCTCGACATCGACTGCAGCCAGACGCCGGAGGCGTTTCTATTCGCCCGCAACCGCATCGTCCTGGCTTCGCGCACGGCTGATCTGCCGGCGCCGATCGATGGGGTTACCCCGGCGATCAGCGATTTGGCGGTGGTCACCAAGGACTCGCACTACGCGCGTTCACTGGGGTTCGGCGCCAAGCTGTGCATCCACCCCGCGCAATTGAGGCCGGTGCAACGGGCCTTCCTGCCCGATTCACGGCAATTGGCCTGGGCCGGCCGGGTGATGAGGGCGGTCGCGTCGGGCAGCCACGCGGTGCAAGTGGATGGCGAAATGGTCGACCTGCCGCTGATCGAACACGCCCAGCGCCTGCTTGAGGTCGCCCGCCGACACGTGCCGGTGTCTGGCGCCGATGCCTGCTGAAACCGGGCCAATCAGGAGGTTGACCATGGAACACGCTTATCAGATCGCGTTGCGGCCGTTGTGCGAAGTTGTGCAGTCGGAACAGGTCGATCCGGCCAATGTCACGCTGCTGCGCGAATCGATCGCGCGGGCAGGGCAGTGGCTGGAACCCATCATCGTCGAGCGCTCGCAAGGCATCGTCATGGACGGTAACCACCGTTTCAACGCGGCGTTGCAGTTGGGCCTCAAGCGCGTGCCGTGCATCCAGCTCGATTACGCCGATCCGCGGGTGTGCGTGTGGCACTGGCGAACCGGGCAGGCGTTCGATGTGGCACGGATTTTCAGCACCATCGCCCGGGGCGAGATCCTGGCGTACAAGACCACCCGACACGCGTTTGAACCCGCGTTACCGGTGGTCGCCATCCCGCTGGAATGCCTGTACGGCTAGGTTTGGCGGGGCTCGATGAAAAAAAACGCTTTCGAAGGTGATACTTTTTCGCAGACCGACTGGCAATAGGAGTGATTAGCATTTTCCCTTGTTGAAAAGGATCCTCACGTCATGTCTGTTGTCAGTCTTCCCAGCGGTGAGCGCTTGTTAACACTCGCCATCCGTACCGCGCTGTTGAATTTTGTTCTGGTCGCAGGAAGCGCCAACGCCTGGGCTGCAAGCCCCGAGCAACAGGACGTTGCCGCCGACAAGTCATCCAATAACCCAACGGCGACGGGCGAGCGCAGCGATGCGCTGGAACTCGACACCACCCACATCAACAGCCGCTACAACGGCCCGACCGCATTGACGCCGGTGATCGCTGGCGGACAGGTTGCCCGCGGTGCACGGCTGGGCATGATGGGCAACAAAGACGTGATGGACACGCCCTTCAGCGTCACCAGTTACACCGCCAAGACCTTGGCCGACCTGCAAACCGTGACCGTGGCCGATGCGCTGGAGCGCGATCCTTCGGTGCGCTCGACCGGGCAGACAGGAGGCATCGTCGATTCATTTTTCATTCGTGGCTTCCCCATCGGCGAGGGCAACCTGGGTGAACTGGCGTACGACGGCGTATACGGCGTGGCACCCAACTACCGGGTATTCACCGAATATGCCGAACGTGTCGAAGTGCTCAAGGGGCCGGGCGCATTGATGTACGGTATCTCGCCGAACAGCGGGGTAGGCGGGGTCATCAACATCGTGCCCAAGCGGCCGCTGGACGAAGACCTGACCCGGGTCACCACTTCTTACGCATCCGACTCCCAAGTGGGTGGCCACTTGGACCTCAGCCGCCGTTTCGGTTCGCAAAACCAGTTCGGTGTGCGCTTCAACGGCAACCTGCAGGGCGGTGATACCGCCATCGAGGATCAACAGCGGGATCTGGGCGTTGGCGCCATCGCCCTGGATTATCGCGGTGAGCGTTTGCGCCTGAACCTGGACTACATCAGCCAGAAGGAAAGCTGGGAGGGTGCTTCACGGCCTTTCACCATTGCCCCGGGCGTTGAGGTTCCGTCTGCGCCCAATGGCCGCACCAACCTGCCGCAGGCCTGGGGCTGGTCGGACACCAAGGAGCAGTCGGCGTTGCTCGGCGGTGAATATGACGTGAGCGACAGCCTGACCGTGTTCGCCCATGCCGGTGGCGGCAAGTCGGACGTCAAGCGCCTGTCCGACCAGGTGCCGCGCATCCTCAACGCGGCGGGGGATACCAGCAATACGCCGGGTTACTACAAATTCAACGTCGACCGTTCGACCGCCGATATTGGCGCCCGTGGCATGTTCGCCACCGGGCCGATCACCCATACGACCACGCTGATGGCGACCCAGTATCAGGATGAATTGTCCCGCGGGATCAACAGCGGCACTGAAATCCACTCGAACATTTATCACCCGATCGATGTACCCAAGCAGCACATCCGCTCACCGAAAGTGTTGCGTGTTTCCGAGTCGGACCTGTCCGGCGTTGCGTTCACCGACACGCTGTCCATGCTTGACGACCGCTTCCAACTGACCCTTGGCGTACGCCGGCAGCAGATCGAATCACGCAACTACAATGCCGCGGGTTCGGTCAGTTCAAAGTACAACGACAGCGCCACGACCCCGCTGGTGGGCGTGGTGGTCAAGCCCTGGGAAGACGTTTCCCTCTATTACAACTACGTAGAAGGCTTGAGCAAAGGTGACATTGCCCCAGGCACGGCTGCCAACGCCGGCGAGACATTCGCGCCTTACGAATCCAAGCAGCATGAGCTAGGCGTGAAATACGAACACGGCACATTCATGACCACACTGGCGTTGTTCCAGATCGAGAAACCCAGCGGTGAGATCGGTTTGGGCAACGTGTTCTCGGTACAAGCCGAGCAGCGCAACCGCGGGATCGAATTGAGCCTGTTCGGCGAAGTGGCGCCGGGTACGCGCTTGATGGGGGGCGTAACGGTGCTGGACGGCAAGTTGACCGATTCGGCCACCGCCGCCAACCGCGGCAATAAACCGGTCGGCGTACCGGACGTGCAGGCCAATCTGTGGGCTGAATGGGATACGCCATGGCTGGAGGGTTTCACCCTGACAGGGGGTGCGATCTATACCGACAGCCAGTACGTCAACCAGGCCAACGCCCAGGCGTTGGATGCCTGGACCCGTTTCGATGCCGGCGCACGTTATGCAACGAAGATCGAGGGCCGGCCGACGACACTCCGCGCTACGGTGCAGAACGTGTTTGACCGTGAGTATTGGTCGGGTGTCGCTTCATATGGCGCGTTCTCGCCGGGTTATCCGCGCACCTTGCAGTTGTCCGCAACGGTCGATTTCTGATGCCCAAGGGCAGGCGCGGCCTAGTTGCTGCTGCCCGCCCGAGCATTGGTGGCTGGGGAGTGTCTAGGTAACCAGAGGCGATCTACGGGTTTAGGGTAGAGCTACATTTTTTCAACTTTGGCATCGGGCCGCATCATGGCAGCTGGTTTCTGAAAGAGATCGGAGCACAGCATCAGGCATCAAATCGCGGCGCTGAATGTGGGGTTTTTGGAGCGGTAAAAAAATAATTAATAGAACAGGGCTGGTTCAGGTAGTTACATTTATTGGAGCAAGGGCCGTTTTTATCAATAACGTTCAGTTCAACGCCACTGCCGGTGAATTCACACTCAGTCCGGGCTTCGGTATCGCTTTACGCTATACCGGAGCGCCGTACTGGCAGTGGCTCGCTGTGAGATGACCTAACGCCAGTATGGTTTATAGATGTCCATATACTGGTAGATAGAGTAGGCGGATGCTAATAGCGGAATAACTGTTACCCATACGATAGACCGCTCATTGGCCGAAATTGCCTTTCGCCCTATTGAGTAAATCAGCAGGCCGATAAGAAATGCCCACTTCAGTCTGTCGAACGTATAAACAATGGCGTGTTCAAGCATTAGTGCATTTTCTAAAAGAATAAATGCTGATACAGCTATTAAGGTGGCTGGAATATTTGTATTGCTATCATTTTTTCGATATGTAAATAGCTCGATTAGCAAGAGGCCGATGGCAGCAATCCATGGGCCAAATGATTGCATCAGAGATAGAAGCCAGTCCCCCCAATTGTAGTATGAGACAGCGGCGGATCTACTGGTAAATCTTTCTGTTAGTGACCGGAAATATGGTTCTATTCCGACGAGTTGCCAGTAATAAGCAAGAACGGAAAGTCCTCCTAGGAGTGTAGTTATTGAAAATATAGTCACGTTTTTTAGTTGGCTGTCTTTTTCGGATTTTACTACTACGACAAAGAAGCATGCTATGCAAAGCAGGTACGCTGTCCACTCGATCCAGCAAGCGACGAAGCACAGCGTTCCCAGCGCAATAGCTCTACGTGTCGTCATCCTCCCCACCTGAATTCAACACATAAGTGCAACGCTCACCCCTGCATAAACTTCGTACGGCGTCTTCCAGCCCAGGCGTTTTCGCGGGCGTAAATTGATCTTCGTTACCACGCGACTGACCGCCTCGACGGTCAG
>NZ_JCBCUY010000109.1:0-587 GCF_059862705.1 Pseudomonas sp. MF08817 | reverse complement strand
GCGCCGTTTTTCAGGGTCACGGTGAGGTCATGGTCGAGTTTTTGGCTGACCGAAACGGTGAATTTCTGTGCTTGGTTCTCGAAGACTGGGCCGTCGCCAGTGATCGAAACAGTCACCTTGTCGCCTTCGCCGGTCGGCTGATCGGTAACGGTGGTGGTGTGTTCTTTCGGATCGAGGGTCAGTTTCTCGAAGTCATCGGCGCCATCAACACCGACGAGTTTGTTGACCAGCGAAGGTTGGCCGCCGGTGAACACGTCGTTGGTGGTTTGAACCACGGCAGTACCGGTGGTTTCGCCTGCTTTGACGGAGATTTTGGTGCCGTCGCTCAGGGTGAAGGTCAGTGGACCATGGCTCTCCATCGGCAGGCCGGCTTTGTTGGTCAGCGTGACGGTGTAGGTGACGTCGCCGCCTTCGGTGACGGTGGTTTTATCCACAGTCAGGGTGGCGACCACTTCGGTTTCGGTGTCATTCACAACAACCGAAGCATCACCGCCGATCACCAGGTTCTCGAAGGATTTGCCGTCAACGGTGGCGGTGTCGATGCCCATTGGGACGGTTTCGCCGTCTTTGTAGACGTCGTCGCCTTG
>NZ_JCBCUY010000108.1:0-626 GCF_059862705.1 Pseudomonas sp. MF08817 | reverse complement strand
TACGCGATCAGCCGCGAAGACCAAGATGCCTTCGCCGCCAAATCCCAGCAAAAAGCCGTGGCCGCCATCGAGGCCGGGCGCTTTGCCGACGAAATCACCCCGATCCTGATTCCCCAACGCAAAGGCGAGCCGTTGGCCTTCGCCACCGACGAACAACCCCGCGCCGGCACCACCGCTGAGTCCCTGAGCAAGCTCAAACCTGCGTTCAAGAAGGACGGCACGGTGACCGCCGGCAATGCGTCGAGCCTCAACGACGGCGCCGCCGCCGTGCTGCTGATGAGCGCCGCCAAGGCCCAGGCCCTGGGCTTGCCGGTGCTGGCGACAATCGCTGCCTACGCCAATGCCGGCGTGGACCCGGCGATCATGGGCATCGGCCCGGTGTCGGCCACCCGCCGCTGCCTGGAAAAAGCAGGCTGGGCGTTGGCCGAGCTGGACCTGATCGAAGCCAACGAAGCCTTCGCCGCCCAAGCCCTGGCGGTAGGCCAGGAGCTGGGTTGGGACGCGGCCAAGGTCAACGTCAACGGCGGCGCCATTGCGCTGGGCCACCCGATTGGCGCTTCGGGCTGCCGCGTGCTGGTGAGCCTGCTGCACGAAATGCTCAAGCGCGACGCCAAAAAGGGCCTGGC
>NZ_JCBCUY010000107.1:0-632 GCF_059862705.1 Pseudomonas sp. MF08817 | reverse complement strand
TGGTTGCCGTTGAAATAGCATCACCATAATGGTGACGCGCTCCTGGGTACTCAGGTGGTTGTATTGGGTAGACATGGCAACACCTTACATCAGGCGTTGCACTTGCTCCTTGAGACCGCCCATCCTTGCCTTTCAGAACATACTGAATGTGTCAGGCATTGCAGATGCTGAACAGCTTTTATCCGACCTTGATCAGTTCGACATTAAGCGCAAAGGCCAGAAACTCGATACTGCAAGGCAGTTTCTCGAATGCCACAATGAGATAGAGCGAGGCCCGAAACCACTAATCAAGAAAAATCAGGCCGTTATTCAAGAAGCATTTTTTAAATTTCCATCCAAAAATGAAGTTTCTGGAATAAGTGCAGAGAAGCGAATAAGCCTAATCAAAGATTTTTATGAAGTGGTCTTTCCAGAATACCCCATCCATTTTGTGGTATTGCATGGCGATGAGGACGCTGATCTAAAAGACCATAGCGACCATCCCCACATTTTTATATCAACAAAATGAATCGCCCCTAGTTTCGTAGACACCTCCAAGCCTTAAAATGAGGCCCATTAGGAGGTGCCATGAGCAACCAGCGATATCCCGAAGAATTCAAAATCCAGGCGGTCAAACAAGTGACCGAAAAGAA
>NZ_JCBCUY010000106.1:0-801 GCF_059862705.1 Pseudomonas sp. MF08817 | reverse complement strand
TGGCTGGCTGAAGGAGAACCGTCGCATCGTGACGCGCTTCGACAAGCTCGCAACAAGTTTTGCGGCGATGGTCTCATTGGCCTGCGCTATGCGGTGCTTGCGACAATACTTTACGTACAGAGCCTAACAAAAGTAGAAGCCGCTGGCACAAGTTGCTCTCCCAATGGCCTGCTCGCCAGAGACTTTAAAGGGCTAATTTTATCGTGCGAAAGCGGTATTTGGACAACTCAATCAACGTCCGGCATGTATGCGTTTTTTAACGCTACAAGCTGTCCACCGGGCTGGATCGCAGCAAACGGTTCAGGTGGAACACTCGACCTACGCGGGCAGTTCGTAAGGGCTTGGGATAACGGCAAGGGCATCGATCCGGGTAGATCCTTAGCTTCCGCCCAGCAAGACGATCTAAAAAGCCACAAACACAACGCTACGGCTTCGATGGATGGGTTACATAGCCACGAGACACGTCATACGCGAGATCGATCCCCAACAGACCCCGGCAACGCGGTTTTAGGTGATGAGAACTGGTATGGCACACAATCTGTCTGGTCGCAGCCAGCAGGGTTACACACCCACACGATTACAGTGCAAAATTTCGGCGGTACTGAAACACGTCCTAAAAACGTGGCATTGCTTGCATGTATGAAAAAATGATTTTTTATTGACTTTTTTATATGCATGGCGGCGGCAAAAACTGAGTGCAACACCTGACCTTTCCGGTACGGTGCTGCCCCTATGTCCTATTCCGAACTCAGCGTTGAAGAACGCGCCACCATTCAAATCGGCAATGCCCAAGGCTTCAGC
>NZ_JCBCUY010000105.1:0-812 GCF_059862705.1 Pseudomonas sp. MF08817 | reverse complement strand
GACCGTCGAGGCGGTCAGTCGCGTGGTAACGAAGATCAATTTACGCCCGCGAAAACGCCTGGGCTGGAAGACGCCGTACGAAGTTTATGCAGGGGTGAGCGTTGCACTTATGTGTTGAATTCAGGCACTCTTTCGCTGGTGGTAGCCCATCAAAACCGCACTGGAGTCAAAGATGGTGGAATGATGAAGTGGTTCTTCACTCGGCAGGCATACTGTGTCGATATAGAGCCTTTCCAATCAGCGAACATTGGTTCTCACTAAGTGCACCAGGGATGGAGTGCAATGACCAAGAAAAACCAAACACGGTGAGCGACCTTGCAGATCAGCCCAATCTTCCGATTGTTTCATCTGAAACATTAGGCGGACAATCCGTTTACACGTCATTCCCGCCTGGAGCATTTATCATTGCTTCAGCATTCGTAAATCCTATCGCAAAATTTATGACAGTCTCGGATCTGTCTGCACTCAAAATCTGGAATTGGTGTCTTGCTCTGGTCACTGCGCTAATCTTCGCAGTGACCCTAAGGCGAGTATGGCCTCAAGATCTTAAACACCAGAACACCCTAATTGTTCTAGCGTGCCTACCCTTCTTAATAGCTGTTGAACCCATGCACTCACACCACCAAACACTGTGGGCGCACCAGGTCATGCAGCCAGTTATTGCCACTGCCCTGTATCTAATTGTGGCCTGAATTCATAGAATAAGTGCAACGTTTGAAACGATAGGCAGAGAGTCAGCCACCGGTAGAATCCAGGCTCTCACACCGAAGGATTCAAGCGCAGATGACTACGCATTACCGGCAGCTGACTCA
>NZ_JCBCUY010000104.1:0-852 GCF_059862705.1 Pseudomonas sp. MF08817 | reverse complement strand
GTTCAACCTTGGCCCGCACCTGCGCTTTGGCGTATTCGATCTTGCGTCGCATACGCCCGATCAAACTCTTTTTTCCGTGCTTTCTATAGCTGCTGGGACGCGCGGCAATCGACCAAATCATCGTGCGGTTCTGATGCTCAGCACGCTTCTCCACACCGGTATAACCCGCATCGCCGCACACGTAAGTTTCCTCACCATGCAACAACTGATCGACCTGAGTCACGTCCGCCACATTCGCCGCCGTGCCCACCAGGCTGTGCACCAAGCCGGATTCGGCATCGACGCCGATGTGCGCTTTCATACCAAAAAAGTACTGATTTCCTTTTTTCGTCTGATGCATTTCCGGGTCGCGCTTGCCGTCCTTGTTCTTGGTCGAACTCGGGGCATGAATGATCGTCGCATCGACCACCGTGCCTTGGCGCAGCATCAAGCCACGGTCACCCAGATAGCCGTTGATGACCTGCAAGATCCCGCCCGCCAACTCATGTTTTTCCAGCAGGCGCCGGAAGTTGAGGATCGTGGTTTCATCGGGAATTCGATCCAGATGCAGCCCCGCGAACTGGCGCAGAATCGTCGTTTCATAGAGTGATTCTTCCATCGCCGGATCGCTGTAGCCGAACCAGTTCTGCATCAGATGAACCCGCAACATGGCCAGCAACGGATACGCCGGACGACCGCCTTCACCTTTCGGATAATGCGGCTCGATCAAGGCAATCAAGCCCTTCCAGGGCACGACCTGATCCATCTCGATCAGGAAGCGCTCACGGCGGGTCTGCTTACGTTTGCCGGCGTACTCAGCATCGGCGAAGGACATCTGTTTCATCGGGACTCAACCGTTCGATTCCTGTGAGG
>NZ_JCBCUY010000103.1:0-945 GCF_059862705.1 Pseudomonas sp. MF08817 | reverse complement strand
CGGTGTCGTTCACGACTACCGAGGCATCACCGCCGATCACCAGGTTCTCGAAGGATTTGCCGTCCACGGTGGCGGTGTCGATGCCCATTGGCACGGTTTCGCCGTCTTTGTAGACGTCGTCGCCTTGAGCAGCACGCTCGTAAGGAACGCTCAGTTCGCCAGCCTTGATGACCACAACTGCGCCGTTTTTGAGGGTCACGGTCAAATCGTGATCCAACTTCTGGCTGACGCTGACGGTGAATTTCTGCGCTTGGTTCTCGAAGACCGGGCCGTCGCCAGTGATCGAAACAGTCACCTTGTCGCCTTCACCGGTCGGCTGATCGGTAACGGTAGTGGTGTGCTCTTTCGGATCGAGGGTCAGTTTCTCGAAATCGTCTGCGCCATCAACACCGACGAGTTTGTTCACCAGCGAAGGTTGGCCGCCAGTGAACACGTCGTTGGTGGTTTGAACGACCGCAGTACCGGTGGTTTCGCCGGCCTTAACGTTAATTTTGGTGCCGTCACTCAGGGTGAACGTCAGCGGGCCGTGGCTTTCCATCGGCAGCCCGGCTTTGTTGGTCAGCGTGACGGTGTAGGTCACGTCGCCGCCTTCGGTGACGGTGGTTTTATCCACGGTCAGGGTGGCGACGACTTCGGTTTCGGTGTCGTTCACAACAACCGAAGCATCGCCGCCGATCACCAGGTTTTCGAAGGATTTGCCGTCAACGGTGGCGGTGTCGATGCCCATTGGGACGGTTTCGCCGTCTTTGTAGACGTCGTCGCCTTGCGCGGCACGTTCGTACGGAACGCTCAGTTCGCCGGCCTTGATAACGACAACAGCGCCGTTTTTCAGGGTCACGGTGAGGTCATGGTCGAGTTTTTGGCTGACCGAAACGGTGAATTTCTGTGCTTGGTTCTCGAAGACTGGGCCGTCGCCAGTGATCGAAACAGTCACCTTGTCGCCTT
>NZ_JCBCUY010000102.1:0-1018 GCF_059862705.1 Pseudomonas sp. MF08817 | reverse complement strand
ATGCAAACCTGCGTCGCTGCGCTCCGACTGCCTGTCCAAATGGGCGTGGATCAGGTGTCCAAGTGAGCGTGGAACGAGTGTCCAAATGATCGTGGACTGGGTGTCCAAGTGTCGTGGAATCCGCAGTGTTGACCACCACATCGCGCGGCTCGTCATAGGAGCCGTCGGAGTATTTCCCTTTGAACAGGTGTTAAGGTTCAGCACTACAATCAGATGCTCGTCGACCTTGTAGTTGGCCGTTGGCCAACCATCGCGTAGATGAGTGGATGCGGCATTGAACTATTGGAGCGAAACTGGCCAGCGCTTAACCACAAAGGAGCCTTCCCCGTGCCCGCACTCAACGGCAGTTGTCTATGCAATACCGTGCGATATCAAATAGATGGCCTGGACATGCCCATCAGCCACTGCCATTGCCACACCTGCCGCAAGGCCCACGCAGCGGCGTTCGCCACCACTGCCGGAGTGCTGCGTGAGCACTTTCGCTGGCTCGCGGGGCAAGAGGCGTTAGGTACCTTCGAGTCATCACCAGGCAAGTTGCGGTATTTCTGCACGCGCTGCGGATCGCACCTGATGGCCGAACGCCCGGCCCAGCCCCATGTGATCCTGCGGGTCGCCACCCTGGACGACGATCCCCAACTAACTCCTGCGGCGCACATCTGGACCGAACACGCGGTGCCTTGGCTGTCCGATGAGGCCCTGCCCCGCTGGCGCCAATGGCAGGGTGACTGAGCCCCACTGTCTTAAAATTGCCTGCTAGGATAATCGGCCATTGGCTTAACCGCTTCAGCCGCGCCCAGACAGGGACACCCCCTGATTTTCGACCCCGACGGCACCCTGGCCGACACCGACCACTGGCACCAAGTGACCCTGCAGCAGCTCTTGCAGGAAGAAGAGAGACGTCGCATCCGGCATGGGAGCTTCCTTGAAAAATGCAAAAAACCAGAGGCGAACCTTAGCACTGTCCGCTGCTGACCAACGGTGAGGATTCGGGTGCACTTGCGCGCTTTTCCATCGCGCA
>NZ_JCBCUY010000101.1:0-1066 GCF_059862705.1 Pseudomonas sp. MF08817 | reverse complement strand
CCTGAATTCAACACATAAGTGCAACGCTCACCCCTGCATAAACTTCGTACGGCGTCTTCCAGCCCAGGCGTTTTCGCGGGCGTAAATTGATCTTCGTTACCACGCGACTGACCGCCTCGACGGTCAGCTTGCTGAAGTCGCCGCCCTTGGGAAAATACTGCCGGAGCAGGCCGTTGGTATTTTCATTAGTGCCTCGCTGCCAGGATGAATAGGGTTCTGCAAAAAAGACTTGGCACTGGCTCCGATGCGCAATGCGTTCATGCCCGGCAAACTCCTTCCCGTTATCCAGCGTCAGCGTGTGAACAGCATGCCCCTTGAGCAACAGATTGATCGCCCGCGTTACCTGCCGGCGCGTCCTGCGCTTGACCGGATAGGCGCTCAGGTAGCCGCTTTTACGATCAACCAGCGTGACCAGATTGCCGCCTACGCCATGCACCGTGTCACCCTCCCAATCACCTAGACGCTCGCGGGCTTCGACCTCAGCAGGGCGCTCGGTTATCGATACGCGATTACGCAACTGTCCGCGCCGGTCGTGGCTTCCGTAGCGTTTTCGGTACAGCTTCCTGCGGTGCCGCAAATACTTGTATAACTCGCCACCTGCGTGTTTGTCGGTGGCGATAAACCGATAAATCCACTCGTGACTGACCGCGCGCTCCGGCTGCTCTTGCTTCAGGCGCTGAGCAATCTGCTCCGGGCTCATACCGTGTTTTAGCCAGAGCGGCAGATAATGGCTGAACCACGTTAATGGCTTGCAGTGCTTGCGCGCCTGCGCTCGACGGGCATCACTTTCATGGGTCGCAGCAACCGCTTTGTAGGTCTTCTGGGAGCTGTTGCGGCGAACCTCACGACTGATCGTCGAGGGATGTACGCCAACCTGTTTCGCGATGCTTGCCTGGCTTTTTCCGGCGCTCAGACCGGCCTCAATCTGGTAACGTTGGCCCTGAGTCAGCTGCCGGTAATGCGTAGTCATCTGCGCTTGAATCCTTCGGTGTGAGAGCCTGGATTCTACCGGTGGCTGACTCTCTGCCTATCGTTTCAAACGTTGCACTTATTCTATGAATTCAGG
>NZ_JCBCUY010000100.1:0-1113 GCF_059862705.1 Pseudomonas sp. MF08817 | reverse complement strand
GGCGGTTGCAGGATCTGAGTGCAACACGGTTATTGAATTGAAGCGGGAGCATCATGCCGCATCACCACGGCTTCTTGCATCACTTCGCCCATCACCTCGATCGGGCATTTGAAGTCGAAGCGTTTGCGCGGTCGCATATTCAGTTGCAAAGCGATGGCGTCCAGGGCTTCCTGACTATGCACCGACAAGTCCGTGCCCTTGGGCAGGTACTGGCGGATCAGTCCATTGATGTTCTCATTGCTGCCGCGTTGCCAGGGGCTGTGCGGGTCGCAGAAGTAGATCGCCACCCCGGTCCGCTGGGTGATCTCGGCGTGCCGCGCCATCTCCCGGCCCTGGTCGTAGGTCATGCTCTTGCGCACCGCCAGCGGCATGCCATTGAGCGCCGCACTGAAGCCCTCCAGCGCCGAGGTCGCCGTCGCGTCGGCCATCTTGATCAGCATCAGGTAGCCGCTGGTACGCTCCACCAAGGTGCCCACCGCCGAGGCATTGGCCTTGCCCTTGATCAGGTCGCCCTCCCAATGGCCTGGCATCAGCCGGTCTTCGACCTCCGGCGGGCGCACGTGGATGCTGAGCATTTCAGGGATCTGGCCGCGCCGATCGACGCCGCCAGAGCGCGGCCTGCGACTCGTCTTGCCCTGGCGCAGGCAGATGATCAGCTCCTTGCGCAGGCCACCGACCGGCAGGGCGTAGATCGCGTTATAGATCGTCTCGCGGCAGACGTAGGCCTCTCTGAGGCTGGGTATGTTCATGCTGCGCAGCTTGCCGGCAATCTGCTCGGGAGACAAACCCTCACGCAGCATATGGACGACCAGCTCGAAGCGCTCACTGCCCGGCAGCAGCTTGCACTGAGGCCTGCAGACCTGGCGGCGGACCTGCATCTGCTGCTGGGCAGCACAGGCCTGGTAGCGGGTGCCAGGGGCCCGGTTGCGGCGCAGCTCCCGGCTGATGGTCGAGGGGGAGCGGCCGAGCATCCGGGCAATTCGCCGCTGGCTGAAACCTTGGGCAAGGCCGAGTTGAAGGGTCGCACGTTCGGGGATACTGAGTTCGTGATAGGACATAGTGGCAGCACCGTACCGGAAAGGTCAGGTGTTGCACTCAGTTTTTGCGGCCGCC
>NZ_JCBCUY010000010.1:0-135987 GCF_059862705.1 Pseudomonas sp. MF08817 | reverse complement strand
ACGCGGCCAAGGTCAACGTCAACGGCGGCGCCATTGCGCTGGGCCACCCGATTGGCGCTTCGGGCTGCCGCGTGCTGGTGAGCCTGCTGCACGAAATGCTCAAGCGCGACGCCAAAAAGGGCCTGGCAACCCTGTGCATCGGCGGCGGCCAAGGCGTGGCCCTGGCACTGGAGCGCGGCTGAAACCCCCACCGACCCGCCCCCGCGGGAGCGAGGCCTGCCCGCGATGGCGCTAAGACATCCAGCATTTAGGTTGGCTGGCCCACCGCTATCGTGGGCTGAGCCCGCTCCCACAGGATTGGGTTCCAAATGATGTATGTGGCAGTCCTAACCTTCTCTGTGGGAGCGGGCCTGCCCGCGATAGCGATCTGTCAGGTAAATGAATGTCGACTGACACACCGCCATCGCGGGCAGAGCCCGCTACCACGGCGGGTCCAACAGCCATGCGAGTAACACAGAGGGGCAATTGGCAGTAAGATGCGCGGCCTTTTAATGGCCGTGCCCTCTTCTACTCAAGGAACCCCCATGCAACCGGATGGCAAACCCGCCTCGCGTCACTCCCTGGTTTTGTTGCTGCTCGCCAGCCTGAGCCTCGCAGCCTGCTCCCCCAGCGACCGTTCGCTCTCATCCGCCTCGGCGGTTCGTGGTGAGCAGGGCCAGGCTGGCGCAATGCTGGCGTATGAACACGAACTGACCCTCACCCTGCCCCTGGCGCAGATCGCGCCGCGCCTGGCCGAAACCCGCCAGGCCTGCGAAACCGCGCGCTTTGGGGCGTGCAACATCCTGCGTATCGAGCAAAGCGCCGAGCGCGCCGACATCACCCTGCGCATCGCCCCAACAGGGGTGGAGCCGCTGGTGGCGATGGCGGGCGAAGGAGGCGAACTGGGCCAACGGGTGACCAGCGCCGAAGACCTGGCCGACGCCGTGGCCGACATGCAACGCCAACAGGAACGCTTGCGGGCGCAGCAAGCGCGGCTCGATGACCTGGCCAAGCGCCGCGACATCAGCGTCAGCGACCTGATCGCCCTGAGCAAGGAGCAGGCTGGCATCGAAAACGACTTGCAGGCCCTGGCCCAAGTTGCCGCCGGCCACCAGCGACGCCTGGACACCAACCGCGTGACCCTCAGCTTCACCCCGTCCGACAGTAGCCAGCGCGCCTCCAACCTGCGCGAGGCCTTCGCCAACCTGCTGGACAACCTGGCCGACGGCACCGCCCAAGCCGTGGAAAAAGCCAGCTATACCTTGCCGTTCCTGATCCTCGCCTTCCCGACGCTGCTGCTGTGGGTATGGCTGTGGCGCAAATTCGTGCGCCGTCGCGCTTAACGCTTCATACACCGCTGATAACGCTCATCCACGCGCTTGGCGAACCAGGCCGTGGTGAGTTGGCGGGTGATTTTCGGGCTCTTGAGCACGATCCCCGGGAGCAATTCCCGGGGCAGCGCTTTGCCATTGGCCTGATCGGCCAGGGCAAATACTTTGCGATACAACGCGCTCCCTTCAAATTCCAGGCTGTCGCCCTGCTCCAATTGGCTGCGGATGCTCGGGTTGCGCATGCCCAACGACTTGCCCAGGGTGCGCACCGCCAATTCGGTACTGCCGGGCAGCAGCGAGCCATGGCGAATCAGGTCGCCGTCCAGGGCCAGGGGGATACCTGTGGCCTGGCTGACGGCGTTCTGGAACGCCGCATTGCGGCTGGCATACCAGCCGGCATTGAAGTCGGCGAAGCGGTACAGCGGCTGGCTGTAGTGGGCCGGGTAGCCCAGCAAATGGTCGATGCCGAAGTACATCCCACCGCGGCGGCTGAACACCTCCTCGCGGATCGAACCTTGCACCGCGTAGGGGTAATTGCGCGCCCGGGCCTGGGCGAAGGCGATGCTGACCTGCATCGGCCCGCCGGTGTGCACCGGGTTGAAGTTGCCGAACAGGGTGCGGCCCATGGGCACGCGGCCGATAAAGTCATCGAAGATCGCGCTGAGCTGCTTCTCCGTGCGCGCGGCACTCAGGCGATCGCTATAGGATTTACCGTTGGACGACGGCAACTTCAGCGCCGCACTGACCAAGAACGCCGGCACATGGACCTTGGCCGCACGCCGGTTGATCTCGGCGCGGGCGATCTTGCCCAGGCCCGGCACGGGCGGGTCGACCACGAAGGTGGACTCCTGCTCCGTCACCGCCAGCACTGCGCATAGGTTGGACTGATCGGGGCTGATGTTCAGCGCGGCGAAAGCGGCGTAGATGTCGGTGGCCCAGCCTGGGCGGTCGACCGTGCTGGCCGGCAGCAGGCGCACAATCTGCGCCCGCACCTCGGCCGGTTTCGGCGCCGGCGGTTGGCTGCGCTGGCTGCTGCAACCGGCCAGCAGCAACGCGGCGGCGGCCAGAGTGAGGGGTAAGCGTTGCATGGGAACTCCTGCGACAGGGAGGCGGCCAAGGCTGGCGCCGAGGACTTCGACCCCAGTAGCGCCACCCTGTTCCACGGCTAAGCTGGCAATGCCCGCCACGCTGGTATTCAATGGCCGGCCCGGGGCAAAAACCCCACATGGACGGTACCACCAGCGCTGGAGCCTGCAGCTTATGATGACCCTGGATTTCTTTATCACTTCACTGATTGTCGTGTTGATTCCCGGCACCGGTGTCGTTTACACCCTCTCCACAGCACTGGCGGCCGGCAAGCGCGCCAGCGTATACGCGGCGCTGGGGTGTACCACGGGAATCGTGCCGCACCTGTTGGCGTCGGTGCTGGGCCTGTCGGCGCTGCTACACGCCAGTGCGCTGGCGTTCCAGGGGCTGAAGTTCGCCGGTGTCGCCTACCTTCTGTACCTGGCCTACGCCACCTGGCGCGACCGCGCGGCCTTCGCCCTGGGCGACACGCCGCAGGCCAGCAGCGCCTGGAACATTGCCCTCAAGGCCTGCCTGCTGAATGTGCTCAACCCGAAACTGACGATCTTCTTCCTGGCATTCCTGCCCCAGTTCATCAGCCCCAGCGGCCCGGCGCCTGCGGTGCAGATGCTCAGCTTGAGCGCGGTATTCATGGCCATGACGCTCGCCGTGTTCCTGCTCTATGGGCTGCTGGCCCATAGCCTGCGCAGGCACGTCATCGAGTCGCAACGGGTGCAGGACTGGCTGCGCCGTGGCTTTGCCGCATCCTTCGCCGCGCTGGGGGTGAACCTGGCGTTCGCCCAGCGCTAGCGACAGGGGTTTCAGATCCCGCTAAGCGCCAGGTCCATGGCGAAGTAGGTGAAGATCAGGTCGGCGCCGGCGCGTTTGATCGAGCCCAGGGTTTCGCGCACCACGCGATCCTCGTCTATGGCCCCGGCCTGGGCGCCGAATTTAATCATCGCGTACTCGCCGCTGACCTGGTACGCCGCCAGCGGCAGGTTCGACACTTCGCGGATGTCGCGGATGATGTCCAGGTACGCGCCGGCCGGTTTGACCATCAACGCATCCGCCCCTTCCTGCTCGTCGAGCAACGACTCGCGCACGGCTTCGCGGCGGTTCATCGGGTTCATCTGGTAGCTTTTGCGGTCGCCCTTGAGGGCGCTGCCGCCGGCTTCGCGGAACGGGCCGTAAAGGGCCGAGGCGAACTTGGTGGAGTAGGCCATGATCGGGATGTGGCTGAACCCGGCGGCGTCCAGCGCACGGCGGATGGCCTGGACCTGGCCGTCCATCGCGGCCGAGGGCGCGATCACGTCGGCGCCGGCGCGGGCGGCGGCCACGGCTTGCTTGCCGAGGTTGTGCAGGGTCTGGTCGTTGTCCACTTCGGCGCCGTGCATCACGCCGCAATGGCCGTGCTGGGTGTATTCGCAAAAGCAGGTATCGGACATAACGATCATTTCCGGCACCGCGTCCTTGCAAATGGCCGACATGCGCGACACCAGGCCGCGTTCGTGCCAGGTGTCGCTGCCGTCGCTGTCCAGGTGATGGGACACGCCAAACGTCATCACCGACTTGATCCCGGCACGGGCATAGCGCTCGATTTCACTGGCCAGTTTCTTCTCAGGAATGCGCCGCACCCCAGGCATGCTGGTGATAGGCACGAAATCGTCGATCTCTTCTTCGACAAAAATCGGCAGCACCAGGTCGTTGAGGCTGAACTCGGTTTCCTGGAACAGGCTGCGCAATGCCGGCGAGCGACGCAGGCGACGGGGACGGGCTTCGGGAAATTGGCTGGTCATGGGGTTTCCAAAAAATAGGGGCCAGGGGTATCAAGGCCCTGGCAGGTAAAACACCGGCACGGTGGGAGCGAGCCCGCTCGCGATAGCGGTCTTTCATTGAACATCGATGTTGGCTGCAAGGACGCTATCGCGAGCAGGCTCGCTCCCACAGGGAGGGGGCTTAAGCTTAAACGCCGCGCCCGGCCCGGGACAAACCGCGAGTCTATGGCCGACGCGGCAACCCGGGCATGCCGCGGATCAACAATTAGGGCGATCCGAGGCCTGGCGGGCGGTCAACGGACAGCGGGGACGTCCAACCCCCGTGCCACCGCCGGGCGGGCGACGAAGCGCTCCAGCACCCGCAGCACGTTGGGGAAGTTGTGGATACCCACCAGGTCCCCGGCCTCGTAGAAGCCGATCAGGTTGCGCACCCAGGGGAACACCGCGATATCGGCGATGGTGTAGCGCTCGCCCATGATCCAATCGCGCCCCTCGAGCCGCCCTTCCAGCACGCCCAGCAAGCGCTTGGCTTCGTCCACGTAGCGGTCGCGCGGGCGTTTGTCTTCAAAGTCCTTGCCGCCGAACTTATTGAAGAAACCAACCTGGCCGAACATCGGGCCCACGCCGCCCATTTGCCACATCAACCACTGAATCGTCTCGTAGCGCGCCGCCGATTCCTGGGCCAGCAGTTGGCCGCTTTTGTCCGCCAGGTAGATCAGGATCGCGCCGGACTCGAACAACGCCAGCGGCTGGTCGCCCGGGCCGTGGGGGTCGAGGATGGCGGGGATTTTGTTGTTCGGGTTCAGGGACAGAAACTGGGCAGACAGTTGATCCTCAGTCTCGAAACTGACCCGGTGCGCCTCGTAGGGCAGGCCGATTTCTTCAAGCATGATCGACACCTTGACCCCGTTGGGCGTGGGCAAGGAGTAGAGCTGGATCCAGTCCGGGAACTGGGCGGGCCATTTGGTGGTGATGGGAAACGCAGCAAGGTCGGTCATGGAAAGCTTCCGATAGCGATGGGAATGGGGCCTGCACGTGACGACGCGGGCCCTCGCGGCGGGCTGATTATAGGCGCAGCCCTACAATGATGGCACCACGCCTGGCTTGGCCGCGCTGACGGAGAAGAAAGTTTCCCCCGCACCATCGGCCCGCAGCGTCACGTCATACAAGCGCGAGGTGGCGCAGCCGCTCACGTTCCAAGTCTCGTGGACTTTCTGCAAGCCACCGGCGGCGTCCTTCTCCAGGGTCACGATGCGCGTGTCGACGGTGTCGACGCGGCGGCACGAGGCCTGCACGTCGAACATCATGTGCACGGTTTTATAGATATCGGCGCGCAGCACCGCGTCGGTCACGCTGGCGCCGCGGTAGGTCGGCCCCATGGCACAACCGGCCAGGGTCAAGGCGGCAAGGGACAGGGTCAGGGTGCGTGACAGCATCGAAGGACTTCCTTGTAGAGGGCGCCAGGGGTTGGCGAATGATCCGACCGACGCCCTGGCCATGGGTTCCGCCCTGGCCGTCACGCATCCGAAACATCCTGTGGTTAAAGTTCATCAACGTCCGATAGAGGCGAAGATAAAGTGCCTTCGCGCGTCAGATATCGAACCAAAACCCGTAAAGGGAATCTGAGGGTGACGCATCGGTGGATGGAACCACCCAATGACAGGGAAAACGCGCGCGGCCCCCGGCTCGTTGTGGACAGGTTTGTCAGCCTTAACCGAATGCGCCGAAGAACGATGAATCCATGAAAAGCCCTTTGCGTTTCGCCCGCTCCCTCAAGCCCCGCACTTACCTGATCCTGCCCGCGCTGTTGGTGGCCGGGGCGCTGTTTTTCACCTTCGAACCCCTGGAAAGCCGGGCCCAACAAGCCAATGGCACGCAGACCCTGGTGTTCTTGCGCCACGCCGAAAAACCCCAGGGCGGCCTCGGCCAGCTCAACTGCCAGGGCCTGAACCGGGCCATCGACCTGGCCACCCTGCTCCCGGAAAAATTCGGCAAGGCCAATTACGTGTTCGCCGCCAACCCCACGCGCAACGTTGAGGAAGGCGAATTCGACAACTCCTACAGCTACATTCGCCCCCTGATGACCATCAGCCCCAGCGCCATCAAGCTTGGCCTGCCGGTGAACATCGAGTATTCGGCCAACGACACCAGCGACCTGGCCCACGAGTTGCTCGACCCCAAGTATCACGATTCGATCATCTACACCGCGTGGTCCCACGGTTACCTGCCGGAACTCATCAACAAGGTGGCCGAAAAAGCGGTGGGGCAAAAAGCGCCGATCACCGAAGACTGGAAATCCAACGACTTCGACTCCCTCTACGTGCTGACCCTGACCTGGCACAACGGCAAGGCCACCCTGCTCAGCCACAGCTACAAGCAAGGCCTGGACAACGGCGAAGAGAACTGTCCGACCTGAAACCAGGCGATGCCCGGCACGCAATCACGGCCCTTGAGCCGGGACGCTGGGGTATCATCGCCGCCTCCCCCTGATTGTCCGGAACTCCCTGCATGCCCAACTCCCTCGCAGCCCCTCGCCGGGGCTGGTCGTTCTGGTGCAAACCCGCGCTGTTCGTCCTGGTGGCCTGTATCGGCCTCTACTACGTCAAGTGGTCGCCCTACTACTTCAAAGCCTTCGCCGCCGCCGATAGCCACAGCATCGGTGCCTCGATCCTCAACGATGCCCAGACCGCGCCCCTGGCGGCCGCGCTGAGCTACGCCCAGGTGTATTTCCTGGCGATCTGGAAAGCCGCGGTGCTGGCGGTGATTCTCGGTTCGCTGCTGCAAGTGCTGATCCCGCGGGACTGGCTGCTGCGCCTGTTCGGCCGCGCCGGCCTGGCTTCCACCCTGCGCGGCGGCCTGTTCGCCCTGCCCGGCATGATGTGCAGTTGCTGCGCCGCGCCGGTGGCGGCCGGCATGCGCCGCCAGCAGGTCTCGGTGGGCGCGGCCCTGGCGTTCTGGATCGCCAACCCGGTGCTCAACCCGGCCACCCTGGTGTTCATGGGCTTCGTCCTGGGCTGGGGCTTTACCGCGCTGCGCCTGGTGGCGGGCATCGTGCTGGTGCTGGGGGTGGCGCTGATCGCCCAACGCATGTCGCGCCCCGAGCAACTGCCGCAGGCCGCGTTCGAGGCGGTAGCCACAGCCACCACGGCGCCGACCCAGCCGTTCCTGCTGCGCTGGGGGCGGACCCTGTGGCACCTGTTCTGGAGCACCATCCCGGTGTACATCCTCGCCGTGTTGCTGTTGGGCGCGGCACGGGTATGGCTGTTCCCCCATGTCGATGGGGCCATGGCCGACAGCCTGCTGTGGCTGGTGCCGCTGGCGATTGTCGGGACGCTGTTCGTGATCCCCACCGCCGCCGAAATCCCCATCGTGCAGACCATGATGGCCCTGGGCATGGGCACCGGCCCGGCAGTGGCGTTGCTGATGACCCTGCCCAGCATCAGCCTGCCGTCGCTGCTGATGCTGCGCAAAGACTTCGACCGCCGCGTGCTGGTCACCGTGACGCTGCTGACCATGGCCATGGGTGTGGTCTGCGGTTTGATCGGCGCCGCGCTGCTGTGACCTAACCGCGCTGGCGGGCGCGCTCGCGCAGGTATTCGAGCACGCTCGCCTGGTCGCCGGCGAACTCGATGCGCTCGCCTTTGCTGGCCCGCTGAAAGGCGTACATCGGGTCGTAATATTCCTTGAGCAACCCCTCGATCCAGGCTCGGTGCAGGTCCACCGCACCACTGCGCGCCTGTTGCTCCAAGGCCGCGTCCAGCAGCGCCAGCAAACGCTGGTGCCGCTCGCCCCCCAGGCGTTTGCGGATGTTGTTGAGGCTGTCGCGCAGGCGTTGGGCGAACAGGGCAGAACCCTCGGCGCCGAAGCAGGTGACGAACTCGGCGCACAGGTCCACCACATAGTCGCGCAGGATCCGCTCCACGCGCCCGGCCACGCTGTCTTCGAGCCAAACCATCGGCAAGCGCTGCATCGCCTGGTACAACGCCAGGGGCAAGGCGCAACTGCCGACCATGCGGCTCTCGTCCTCGACGACGAAACTGGCGATGCCGGCGTCGCGCTTTTTCAGCACGTCCACCGCCAAGCGGTTTTCAAAATCGATGTTGGACGGCTGGCCCGTGGCCCGTTTGCCGAAGCTGGAGCCGCGATGGTTGGCGTGGCCTTCCAGGTCCAGGCCATTGCGCAGCTGGCTGAGCACGTCGGTCTTGCCGGTGCCGGTCATGCCCCCCAGCAGCACCCAGTCGCACTGGCCGACAGCTTGTTCCAGGGTATTGAGCAGGAAGGTGCGCATGGCTTTGTAGCCGCCGCCCACCCGTGGGTAGTCGATGCCCGCCTCGTCCTTGAGCCATTGCTGGACGATCTGCGAGCGCAGCCCACCGCGAAAGCAATACAGGTAGCCCTGGGGGTGAGCCCGGGCGAAATCGGCCCAGGCCTGGATGCGCGCGGCCTTGACCGCGCCGCACACCAACTCATGGCCCAGCACGATGGCTGCCTGCTGGCCCTGCTGCTTGTAGCAGGTGCCGACGCGCTGGCGTTCGGCGTCGGTCATCAGCGGCAGGTTGACCACGCCAGGGAAGGCGCCCTTGGTGAATTCCACCGGCGCGCGGGTGTCCATCAGCGGCCGGTCGTGGAGGAAGATGTCGCGGTAGTCGGTGATATCGATAGTCATCAATACACCTCGACCGCGTGGCTCTGTCGGGCCACCAGTTCACCGATGGGGGCCAGGTCCAGGCCCAGTTCGGCGACGACGGCGAGGAATGCGGCGTTGCCCTCGGGGCTCACGGCCACCAGCAGGCCACCGCTGGTTTGCGGGTCGCACAGCACACGCTTGTGCAGCTCTTGCAGGCGCCCGAGCCTGGCGGCGTAACTGTCGAAGTTGCGCAAGGTGCCACCGGGCACGCAGCCCTGCTCCAGGTAGTACTCCACCCCCGGCAGGCGCGGCACGCGGTCGTACTCGATGCGCGCCGTGAGGCCGCTGCCGTCGGCCATCTCCACCAAATGGCCGAGCAGGCCGAAACCGGTGACATCGGTCATGGCCGTCACCCCGTCGAGCTTGCCGAAACGGCTGCCAGGGGTGTTGAGGGTGCACATCCAGTCGCGGGCCAGGCCCACATCGGCGGCGCGCAACTTGCCCTTTTTCTCTGCCGTGGTCAGCACGCCGATGCCCAGGGGCTTGGTCAGGTACAGCAGGCAACCTTCAGTAGCGGTGTCGTTGCGTTTCATGTGGCGCTTGTGCACCAGGCCGGTCACGGCCAGGCCGAAAATCGGCTCCGGGGCGTCGATGGAATGACCGCCGGCCAGGGGGATGCCGGCGGCGTCGCACACCGCGCGGCCGCCGCGGATCACCTCGCGGGCGATTTGCGCGGCCAGCAGGTTGACGGGCCAGCCGAGAATCGCAATGGCCATCAGCGGGTCGCCGCCCATGGCGTAGATGTCACTGATGGCGTTGGTGGCGGCGATGCGCCCGAAATCGAAGGGATCATCGACAATCGGCATGAAAAAGTCAGTGGTGGAAACGACGCCGCGCTCGTCATCGATGGCGTACACCGCCGCGTCGTCGCGCGAGCTGTTGCCCACCCACAATTTTGGGTCCAGGTTCTGCGCGCCACTGCCGGCCAGGATCACCTCCAGCACCTGGGGCGATATCTTGCAGCCACAGCCTGCGCCGTGGCTGTACTGGGTCAGGCGGATGGGCTCGGACATGGGGTATACCTCTGCAAGTGGAGGGCCGCGATTCTAGCAGAAGCGCCACCCGCCCCCGGGCGAGGTGCAATCAAAGTGAATTTTCCAGCGCCGCGGGGATCAGTCGTTAAACAACAGGGAGGATTACACGGGCATGAACAACGCAAAACTTTTCGTCATTGAGTACCGCCTGCACGGACAACCCAAGTCATTCATCATCCGCCAGGACAAAATGAACGACGCGGAGGCCTGGCACTGGGCCAGTTGCGATGCGGGCGTGGGCAGGATCGGCCGCTTCGGCCTGGAAAAAGTCAAGAAAACCACCCCGCCGCTGGCCCGCCAGTACGGCATCGAAGACGTTACGTGGCGCCTATCCAGCTGACCCGCCACAGTGCGTAGGTAGCAAGTGGGCGAGCCCGCCTGCTACCTACGCACACTCGCCGGCGGTCTTGGGGCATGATGGCCAGCATCGGCCCCAGGAGTGCGGCAATGCACAACACCCCCACAGTTTCCCTTGCCTTGCGCTCCTATTCGGGCCAGGTCGAGTTGCATGACCACCACTTCCACCAAATCGTACTGCCCCAATCGGGCGCGATGCAGATCGAACTCGACGGCCGCGCCGGCCAGGTCGACTGGCGCCAGGGCGTGGTGATTCCCGCCGGTGCGCGCCACGCCTTCATGGCCCAAAGCAACAACAGCTTCCTGGTGCTGGACGTGCCCCTGGCCCAAACCGTGGCCGGGCCGTTGAGCGAACAGCGCTTCTTCGCCGTGGCGCCGGATATCCGCCATTTGCTGGATTACGCCAGCCGCAGCGCGCCGCTGATGCTCGCCTCGCCCGCGCTGGCGGCGTCCTGGAGCACCTTGCTGCTGGCCTCCCTGACCCACACCCCGGCCAAGCCGCCCAGCCCAGACGCCCAGCTATTGGCCCGCGTGCAGGAATTCATGGCCCGGCACCTGGCCCGCGACCTCACGGCGCGGTGTATCGCCCACGCTTGCGGCACCAGTGAGCGCAAGTTGTACCTCTTGCTGCGCGAGCACCTGGGCTGCACGCCGTTCACCTACCTCACCCGGTTGCGCCTGGACCGCGCGGCAGACCTGCTGCGCGACACCCGCGTGAGCATCAGCGATATCGCCCAGCAGGTCGGTTACGCCGACCAAAGCGCCCTGACCCACGCCCTGAAAAAAAACCGCCAACTGACCCCCGGCGCACTGCGCAGGGGCTGATCCGGCAGCCCTGAACAAACCGCGTGCAGCCTGGCGCAAGATCGCCCCAGGTCCGGGCGCTATGCTGCCCGGCAACTTCCGACCTTCAGGCACGCACCATGACCGCACGGCACACCCCGCCCAATCCGCATAGCGCCACCGCCATTGGCGTGATCGCGGTGTTCCTCTGGTCGTGCCTGGCCCTGCTGACCACCCTGACCGCCGGCATCCCGCCCTTCCAGTTGCTGGCCTCAAGCTTTGCCGTGGCGTTCGTCGCCAGCCTGGGCGTGCTGGGCTGGCGCGGGCGCGCGGGGTTTCGGGCATGGCGCCAGCCATGGGCCGTGTGGGTAACCGGGTTCGTAGGGATTTTCGCCTACCATGCGCTGTATTTTTTCGCCCTGAAAGCGGCCCCCGCCGCCGAAGCCAGCCTGATCGCCTACCTCTGGCCCCTGCTGATCGTGCTGCTGGCGGCGCTGAGCAGCGGCGAGCGGCTCAAGCCCCGGCAATTGCTGGGGGCGCTGCTGGGCCTGGCGGGCACCGCGTTCATCATGCAACTGCGCAGCCATGACGCCGCCGGGGCCGCACCCATTGCCGGCTACGCGGCAGCCCTGGGCTGCGCCTTGGTGTGGTCGAGCTATTCGGTTATCAACCGGCGTTTCAGCACGGTGCCCAGCAGTTTCATCGGCGCGATCTGCGGCCTGGTGGCCGTGGCGGGGTTGGCGTGTCACTTGGCCTGGGAAACCACCGTGCAACCGGCCCCGAGCCAGTGGGCGGCTATCGTGGGCCTCGGTTTGGGGCCGGTGGGGCTGGCGTTTTTCGCCTGGGACCACGCCACCAAGCACGGCAGCCTGGCGATGCTCGGCGCCTTGTCCTACCTGGCGCCGCTGGTCTCCACCCTGCTGCTGATCGCCGTCGGCCAAAGCCAGGCCAGCGCGATTCTGATCGTGCCGGCACTGCTGATTATTAGCGGGGCAGTCATCGCAACACGGCGCGACACGGCCTCTTGAACATCGGGCTGGAGCCTGTCGCAAGAGCCGTGGGATGATGCCGCCCTTGCGACTTTTCCGGAGACCCTCATGTTCTTGCTCGGCAAAAAAGCCATTGTTTTGCTATTAGCGGCCAGCGCCAGTCTCGGCGTGCACGCGGCCCCCGCGCCTCACGTTACACAGCCCATTGCGGCTGCGCAGCAGGTCCAACTACTAGGGGGCAAGTTCACCCTCAAGCTGCCGCCGGGCTTTGAATCCAGCCCCCTGCCTGCGGGCGAAGCCGCCAGCGGCACGGCCGGGGCGACGGGCACGATGTACGCCAACCCGCAGACCCAAAGCGTGGTGCTGGTGGCCGAGAACCTGCGCACCGACGGCGTGACCATCAAGGACAACGACAAAACCTTTCTCGACAGCGCCGCCAGTAACTTCCTCGACCAACAACGCAAGGCGCTGCCCGACTTCACCCAGCAGGACCAGAAAACCCTGACCCTGGGCGGCCTCGGCGTGCGCCAGATCGACAGCCACGCCACCCAGGGCGGCGGCAAGACCCTAAGCACCACCCTGCTGGCGGGATCGGGCAACCGCACCCTGGTGGTTCAGGTAATTTCCCGCGAGGACGCCTTGGCCAAGCACCGCGAACTGGTCAAGTGGATCACAGCCGTTAAATAACTGCGGCCCAGGGCGCCAGCCTGTACCTGCTGGCACCCACGCAAAACGCTCATTACGTCAGATCAGCCAGGTTCGCCTCACTGCGGTTCATGCGGTACAAGCGCACCGGCCGGTCATGGAAGTCCAGCACCTGAAAATCCTTGAACCCGGCCTTTTGCGCGACCTTCAGCGAGGCACTGTGGGCCGGTTCGATAATCACCACCACCGAGGCCAATTGCCGGCGGCTGAACACATGCGCCAGCACACCCTTCACGGCTTCGGTGGCCAAACCCTGGTTCCAGAAGCGTCGGGCCAATCGATAACCGAGGTTGAGCTCCTGCACATCGCCAACCTGCTCCGGGGATACTCCACAGAACCCCACGAACGCCTTGGAAGCCTTGTCCACCAAGGCCCAAGGCCCCATGCCGTGGGCGGCGTAGCAGTCCAGGCAAGCATTGAAGAAGCGGCGCGTGGCGTGCTCATCGCACACCCCTCCCACGGAAAAGCGCATCACCTCGGGGTCGCTGAGCATTGTGCCCAGGGCCGGCAGGTCTTCGCGGGTCAGTTGCCGCCCCAGCAGCCTAGGGGTTTCAAACAGGTACATGGCTGGCTCCTTGCCAGGCCCCATGAAAAACGTTCAGCGCTTGCACGCAGGCCGCTTTGGCGGGGCCGGGATCTGTGAACGTAAACGTCAAGGTTGAAGTATTTGGCCTACACCTGCTGGTACTTGCCATTGGGGCGGATTGGCTCGATGGCACGATTGAAGCGCTCGGCCAACGCCGCGTCGCCCTTACGCACGGCGGTGCCGGCACCGCCGCCGAAGTACTGAGCGCCTTCATAGGCCTTTGCCCGCGTCAGCGGGCATCGCGTCCAGGCACCCTGCCACCTCAAAGAGGCTGTTTCGCAGCACGTTGTTCAGTTGCCGCAGCCCCGTTATAAAAAATCACTGTTTTATTGCCTGCTTCGAGGCCTACCGCGGCTTGCTGTGTTCCGCCGCGTGGAGCGCCAGGTAGGTGTCCAGGTCCGGGCCAGCCAAGCCGAGCAGGCCGACGATCTGCGCCATGAAGCTCACCGGTGCCGAACCCGGCGCCGTGACCACCCGGCCATCGGCCACTGCATAAGGCACGTCCTGGTAGTGCGCGGCGCCGGCATAGCCGGTCTGCACCAAGTTAGCCGCCGAGTTGGAGGTGTGGCCCACATGGTCCAGGATCCCGGCCTGGGCCAGCACCCGGGTGCCGTCGCAGATGCCGGCCACGATCAGGCCACGCTCATGGGCCTCGCGCACCAGGGCGCTGACATCGGGAGCCTGTTCGGTCTGCCAGATCGTGCCGCCACAAACTATCAATAGGTCCACCTCCTCGAGGCGAATGTCTTCGATCGCCAACTGCGGTGTAACCGACAGACCGCCGCTGGAGGTCAGCGGTGCGCCACCGGGTGCGGCGTACAAGGTTTCGATACCGAAATAGCAACGGGCCGTGGAGTTAATCAGGGCGGTTTCCCAGTCGGAAAAATTCTCGGTAATCAGGGTGATGGCGCGGGTCATGGGAAGTCCTTTTCGGATGGCAGGGGCGGGGAATCTAGCATGGCGCGGGTCAGTCGGGGTCGCGCAGCAGGTAAGTGTCCATGATCCAGCCGTTGGCCTGGCGTGCGGCCTGGCGGGTGCGCTGGATGTCGTCGGCGACCTCTTTGAGCGGCCCGGCGATGAGGATTTCGTCGGCCGTGCCCAGGTAGGCGCCCCAATAGATGTAGCGGTCGCGGTTGGCGACCTGCTGATAGGCGTCCTCGGCGTCGAGCATCACCACCAGACTGTCGGCGTCGCTCACCTGCCCCGCCGCCAGGCGCCGGCCGGTGGTGATCTCGACACTGCGGCCGATGCGGTTGAGGGGTACTTTGTGCCGCGCCGCCAGGGCCTGCACGCTGGTGATACCGGGAATTACCTCGAACTCGAAGTGGCAGCGGCCCTCGGCGAGGATCGCACGCAGGATGCGGATGGTGCTGTCGTACAACGCCGGGTCGCCCCAGGCCAGGAAAGCGCCGGTTTCGCCGTCGGCCAGCGCTTCGTCGATCAGGCGCTCGAAGGTGTTTTGCTTGTCGCGGTTGAGGTCCGCCACGCTGGCGCTGTAGTCCACACCGCCGCGCACGCGCTCGGGGCAGTGGGCTTCGATGAAGCGGTAAGCGCGCCCAGCACTGATGTAGCGCTGGCAGATTTCGTGGCGCAGGTCGGTGAGTTTTTCCTTGGCTGGCCCCTTGTCCAGGATGAAAAAGCCATCGACCCGGTTCAGCGCATTGACCGCTTGCATCGTGATGTACTCGGGGTCGCCGGCGCCGATGCCGATAATCAGGATTGTTTTCATGTGGTGCCTTCACTCCTCGCCAGGGGCCGGCAAGCGCAGGCGCCAGCGGCCATTGAATTGCAAATGGATGCGCGCCAAGGGCTCGACATCGATCAGCGTGAACGCCCCCGGCGGGCCTTGCAGGGCATGCACCAGGGCCGCGCGCACCACCTGCGGGTGGCTCACCGCCAGCCAATGACCGGGGCGGGTGGTGAGGCTGTCCATCCAGGTGCCGACCCGGTGGCATAACATCGCTATCGACTCGCCACCATGGGCCGCGCTGCTGCTGTCACTCAACCAGCACTCCAGGGCTGGGGCCTCGTCGCGTTGCAGCTGTTTGATCGGTAACCCGGCCCAGCGCCCCATATCGCAGTCGCGCAGTGCCGGCTCTAGGGTTGGCGCACAGCCAAACTGTGCGGCGGTCTGCCGGGCCCGCAGTTCAGGGGCGCTGAGCAGTTGCCAGGGCGGGGGCAGCATGGCAACTGCGCCTGGCTCCAGCAGCGGTTCGTCCAAGGCAAAACGCGCGAATTTCTGTGCTGCGGTGCGGCCATGGCAGACCAGGGTCAAGCGGGTGGCTAACACGGAGGGCCTCCATGGGGGAATCGAACGCTTCGGAATGTGGGGCTTTGTAGCATTTGTCGTAGGCATTTTCTCGGGTTCTTCCCCTATTGGTGCTTTTGCGGCCTAACGCTAGGCCCATGGCCGGCACGCGCTGCGCAAGCCTTGCTGTAAGGCAATTCTGCGTATTTTGAAGGGGTATCCACAGCAGCAAAAATTCACTAGACATGTAGTGTTGATTACACAAATACTGTTTTAACGGACTATGAAACAAAAACGACACTGCCCGTGCCGGAGCCAGGATGCCCCCCCTCAGAGACTTGATAACCAGCGCTGCCTTGGATTTGACCCCCTCGGAACGCAAAGTCGTGCGTGCGCTGCTCGATCAGTACCCGCGCAACGGCTTGGGCGCCATGTCCCGCCTCGCCGAGCGGGCCGGAGTCAGCGACCCCACCATCGTGCGCTTGGTCAAGAAACTCGGCTTCCCTGGCTACGCCGAATTCCAGGAAGCCCTGCTCAGCGACATGGACCAGCGCCTGCGCTCCCCCAGCGCCCTTTTGCAACAACATGCCCAGGTTCATCAGGACGATACCTGGGGCCAGTATTTGCACGACTGCCAACGCGCCCTTCAGGAAACCCAGGCCCTGACCCAGGCCGAAGACGTGCGCATCCTCGTGCAATGGCTGCTCGACAACCGCCACCTGGTGCATTGCTATGGCGGCCGTTTCAGCCATCACCTGGCCCAATACCTGCTCAGCCACCTGCGCCTGTTCCGCCCCGGCTGCCATGCCCTGGAAGACTGCGCTCGGCTGGCCGACGCCATGCTCCAGGTGCAGCACCACGACACCGTGGTGATCTTCGACTACCGCCGCTACGAGGCCCGTGCCCTGCGCGTGGCCACGGCGGCCAAGGCCCGGCATGCGCGGGTGGTGCTGTTCACTGATATCTACGCCTCGCCGTTGCGCGAATTGGCCGACCTGATAATCAGCGCGCCGGTGGCCTCGGGCGCGGCATTCGACACCCTGCTGCCGGCCATGGCTCAGGTCGAGGCGCTGATCGCCTGCATGACCCGCCGCAGCCCCGACCTGGCGGAGCGACTCGATAGCGTGGATGCCTTGCGCAACGAGTTCGGTGTCCACCTGCTGGAGGAAAGATGACCTTGCCCACTGCCGAAACCGGGCTCTACGAGCAGCCCCCATATACTTTGCACCACGAAGACTCGAGCCACCCGCTGATCCTCGTGTGCGAGCACGCCAGCCGCTACATTCCGCCGGCCCTCAATGACCTGGGCCTGAGCCCGCAGGCGGCCGCCGAGCATATCGCCTGGGACATCGGCGCCCTGGAGCTGGCTCGCGGCTTGTCCCAGGCCCTGGGCGCGACCTTGCTCAGCGCTAACTATTCGCGCCTGCTGATCGACCTCAACCGCCCACGCCACGCCGCCGACAGCATCCCGGTGCGCAGCGAGATCTACGATATCCCCGGCAACCAGGGCCTGAACGAGGCCGCCCGCGACTACCGCCGCCAGTGCCTGTTCAAACCCTTCCACACCCGCCTGGGGGAACTGATCGAAGCACGCACCGTTGCCGGGCGCGAAGTGCGCGTCGTCGGCATCCATAGCTTTACGCCGATCTATTTCGGCCAACCGCGCACACTGCAAGCCGGGGTGCTCTATGCTCGGGCACAGGCCTACGCCCAACGCGTGGTCGAAGGCCTGCAACGCCACGGCCTGAACGCGGCCGGTAACCAACCTTATGAAATCGACCCCCTGTCGGATATGACCGTGCCCGTGCACGGCGATGCCCGGGGGATCGATGCTGTATTGATCGAGGTGCGCAACGACCTGCTGCGCACCCCGCAAGCCGTGCAGCGCTGGACGGAGTATCTGGCGCCGCTGTTGTAAACCTTGATCGCCGACAAGCGCACCGACGCTATGACCTGGCATAGCATTGCAATACCATCGAGCGCCAGGCAGAGCGCACAATAAGCACCGGCACCCCGCCCATTGGCCGTGACCGGGGTCAAACCCGTGGAAAAGACAGTGATAGTCAGGCTCATCCCGCCAAAGCTGGCGCGTAGGAGCCCATTGATACAGGAGTGCATCCATGCTGGTGTTACGCCCAGTCGAGTCAACCGACCTGCCCCATTTGCAGCAACTGGCCCGCGAAAGTCTGCTGGGCGTCACATCCCTACCGGATGACACCTCGCTGTTGCAGGCCAAAATCGATGGCTCCCTGCGGTCCTTCGCCAAGGACGTGGACGAGCGCGCCGACGAGAGCTACTTCTTCGTCCTGCAGGACAGCTTTAGCCAGCGCCTGCACGGCTGCGCCGAGATCATCGCCACCATCGGCTTCAAAGAGCCGTTCTACAGCCTGCGCAATCGCACCTTCATCAGCACCTCGCGGGAGCTGAACATCCAGCACGCAGTGCCGGCGCTGTCGCTGTGCCAGGACCTCAACGGCCACACTTTGCTGCGCGGTTTCCACGTCGACGACGCCCTGGTGCGCGGGCCTTACGCCGAGTTGGGGTCGCGCGCACGCCTGCTGTTCATGGCCGCCCACCCGCGGCGTTTTGCCGAGGCCGCCATCACCGAGATCGTCGGCTACTACAGCGAAGACATGAGTTCGCCCTTCTGGGATGCCCTGGGCAAGCACTTCACCGACCTGCCCTACGCCGAGGCCGAGCGCCTCAGTGGCCTGCAAAGCCGCGAAGCCATCACCCTGTTGATGCCCCATCACCCGATCTACATCCCCATGCTGCCGCAAGCGGCCCAGGACTGTATCGGCAAACCCCACCCGGATGGCCGCGACGCCATGGACATGCTGCTGCGCGAAGGCTTCGAACCCCACAGCTACGTGGACATCTTCGACGGTGGCCCAACGCTTTATGCGCGCACCGCTAACATCCGCTCCATCGCCCGCAGCCAGCTTCTGACCACAGTGCGCCGGGCCCCCAGCGGCAAATTGGGCCGCTACCTGCTAAGTAACGACAAACTGCGCGATTACCGCGCCATCGTCGCCGAACTGGAGGAACCCCTGGAGGGGAAGGTCGGCCTAAGTGATGACATGCTCGAAGCCTTGCGCCTGGACGAGGGCCGCACTGTGCGGTTGATCGCCCTGTGACCTTGCCCCGAGCCCAAGAACTACGCCTGGATAGGCGCGCCCAAGGAGCTGCACCATGATCGTCCGCCCGGTGAATATCACTGACCTGCCCGCGTTGCAGGACCTGGCCCGGCATGTAGACCCCGCGCTGACCAGCCTGCCCATCAGTGAAGAGCGCATGGCCCATCGGGTGCGCTGGTCGCAACGCACCTTCGCCCAACAGGTCGAGCGCGCCGATGCTGACTACCTGTTCGTGCTCGAAGACGACGACCAACGCCTGCTCGGCGTCAGCGCCCTGGCTGGCGCGGTGGGCGAGCGCGAGCCTTGGTACAACTACCGGGTTGGCCTGACGGTGAACTCGGCGCCGGTACTGGGCATCGAGCGGCACATTCCGACCCTGTTCCTGAACAACGAAATGACCGGCCAATCCCAGCTCTGCTCGCTGTTTCTGCGCCCGGACCTGCGCAGCGTCGGCAATGGCCGCTTGCTGTCCACGGCGCGGCTGCTGTTCGTGGCTGAGTTCCCCGAGTTGTTCGGCGAAAAACTCATCGCCGGGCTGCGCGGCTGCACCGATGAAGAAGGCTGCTCGCCGTTCTGGGACAGCCTGGGCCGGCACTTCTTCAAGCGCGACTTCTTCCACGCCGACCACCTCTCGGTGATGGGCAACAAGGCCTCCATCGCCGAACTGATGCCGCGCCAGCCGCTGTACACCTGCCTGCTCACCGAAGAGGCGCAAGCGGTGATCGGCCAAATGCACCCCAACACCCGGCACGCGGCGCAGATCCTCCAGGCCGAGGGTTTCAGCTACCACAATTACATCGATATTTTCGATGGCGGCCCGCTGATCGAAGCCGCGGTGGGCAACATCCGTGCCGTGCGCGACAGCCAGTCCTTGACCTTGAGCATCGGCACCCCGGACGACGAAGCCCCGACCTGGCTGATCCACAACCGGCGCCTGGAAAACTGCCGTATCACCGCCGCCAAGGCGCGCCTGGTGGGCAATCAGTTGCTGATCGACCGCCTCACCGCCAAACGCCTGCAACTGCAACCCGGCCAATCGGTACGCGCCGTGCCCATGGCCCTGCGCCACATGCAAGCTGTCGCCGCGTAACCCTCGCGGTAGCCGCTGGGGTGCGCAGCGCCCCTCGGTGGTGTGGCACCGGGCCAATTTTTACGGCCGCTACGCGACCGAGCGCGGGCGAGCCCGTTTGCTACACCAGTCTCCCCAAAACACCTGCCAAGGTTGACGAACGGTCATGCCAGTGTTCAGATGCCGCCCTGTTTCAGGTGCCTCCTGCCGCCGTGCATGAGGTGAAACGGGAAACCGGTGCGCCCTCCCAGGGCTAGTCCGGTGCTGCCCCCGCAACGGTAAGCGAGTGATGGGTTCAATCAGCCACTGTGCCTCACGGCATGGGAAGGCGAACCCCTCCAGCCTCGCAAGCCCGGAGACCGGCCTGGAATGTTTGTTTGGCAAAAACCTGCGGTGGGCGGGCATGGGCCGGTATCGGCGTGTGCCCGGTACTTTCTCCTGCGTGCTTCTGCGAAAGAAACTTTTTCGAGAAGACCAAAAAATGAATCAACTCCAAACCTTGCGTGCCCGGGCCCTGTGTCCTGCGCCCTTGCATGCCTGCGCGGCCCTGTGCGGCGCCCTCCTGAGCCCGGCCCTGCTGGCCGATGACAGCGCCCTGACCCTCGAACAACAAACCGTCAGCGCTCCGTCCGTGGAATCCACCACCGTCGCCGAGATGGCCAAGTACGGCAGCAAAGTGGAGATCGTCAGCCGCGAGCAGATCGAGCGCGCCGGCCCCAGCAGCGACATCTCCCGCGTCCTGCAGATGTACGTACCGGGCCTATACGTGGCGCCGAAAAACGGCCCGTTCGACTACGGCACCTATTCCCTGCTGGGCGGGCGCAACGACGACACCCTGATCCTGCTCGACGGCGTGCGCCTGAACAATCGCCTGTATGGCGGCATTTACATCGACACCCTGCCTGCCAACGCCATCGAGCGCATCGAAGTGCTCAAGGGCGGCCAGAGCCTGCTGTTCGGCACCCAGGCCGTGGCCGGCGTCATCAATATCGTCACCCGCAGCCCGCAAAGCCGCGACATCGGCGGCGAGGTCAACCTGGGCCTGGACAGCTTCATGGGCAAAACAGGCGACGCCCGCGCCGAGCGCATCGTCAGCAACGGCTGGGGCGACCTGGGCCTTTTGGCCTACGTCAGCCACAACGTCTCCGACGGCTACCAACCGTTTCGTAACCGCGACTACAGCGCCAACACCACGGACAAAAAGCGTTCCTACGAGGTCACCACCTTCGGTGCCAAGGCCATCCAGGCGTTGGGCGACGATGCGCGCCTGGAGCTGTTCTACCAATACTCCGACGCCAACCTGGACTTCGCCCGGCCCGCCAACAACCGCAAAACCACCAACGACCGCGTGCAGCAAATCGCCACGGCCACCTTCGAGCACAGCCTCAGCGAACGCCTGAGCTATTTCGTCAAAGGCCACGTCAACGACTGGGACACCCGCTACACCCGCATCAACAACGCCCCGGGCGGCGCCACCACGGTGGTCAACGACAAGGATTACTGGGGCTTCACCGACTGGGGCGTGCAGGCCGAAGGCAAGGCCGAACTGGACGGCGGCCACGTGCTGGTGTTCGGCGCCGACAACCAGTGGTTCAAGGGCCAGGACGATGTGCTCATCATCGACGACAACCAGGCCCAGGCCCACGCCCTCTACACCCAATTGCGCCCGGTGATCGCCGCCCTGCCCGACTGGCACCCCAGCCTCGGCATCCGCCACGAAGCCATGAGCGGCGGCGATAGCGCCACCGTGGGCATGCTCACCTCGCTCTATGACCTCAACCCCAACTGGCAGCTGCGCGGCCAGTACGGCAGCGCCTACAAGCTGCCCAACGCCGAACAGTTGTTCGCCCGCGAAGACGATGAAATCGGCAACCGCAACCTCAAGCCCGAAAAAAGCCGCAACGCCGAGCTGGGGCTGGACTACAAGGGCGAACTGCTGAACCGCGACTTCAGTGCCAGCGTCACTGGGTTTAGGCGCAAGATCACCGACCTGATTGCCCTGGACGACATCCACTGGACCAACAGCCAGGGCGAGGTGCGGGTGCGCGGCGTCGAACTGGACGGCAAATGGCAGCTGGACGAGCGCTGGAGCCTGTCGGCGGACATGACCCGCAACCTGGTGGAAGGCAACCACGGCGTCACCCTGACCAACATCCCCAGCTTCTTCGCCCGCTCGCGCCTGGCCTTCGACGCCGACAATCGCCTGTGGGGCGTGGCCGGCGCGGTGCGCTACATCCGCAGCGTGGTGGGCGCCAAGGAGGTGGAATACGGCCACTACGCGGTAGTGGACGCCGACGCCTACCGCTACCTCGACAACGCCCGCCAGCACCGCATCAGCCTGCTGGTGGAAAACCTGCTCGACCGCGACTACGTCACCAGCCGCGCCAGCTCGGTGGACAACCTGGGGCGCCCGTTCACCAGCGAAGTGCGCTACACGTACCGCTTCTGATGAACACCCCACGCCCATACCAACAGGTGCTGTTCGTCGGCCCGGGCCTGCGTGACGGCTCGCAAGGCCAGGCCTTTGCCGCCGCGTTGCGCACCTTGCGCGGCGCGGCGCCGAACGAGCGGATCATCGACACCCTGCACAGCTTCGACGGGCTCTGGCAGGCCCTCCAAGCACCGCGCCAGCACCTCGGCGAGCAGGTGCTGGTGGTGGACCTGGAGCCCGCGTCCGACAGCGCCTACCTGGACTGGTTGCGCGATGAGCTGGCGCGCCGCGCGGCCGCCCACCCGCAGGCGCCAAGGCTCTGGGTCACCGCCTCGGCCCTCGGCCGCCGGGGCCTGGAGGCCGACGCGGTGTGCGCCGAGGTGGCGCGCAGCGAGCGCCACTTGCCCTGCGAGCGGGTGGCCCCGGTGGCCGCCGACCCAGGCTGGGAACACCCGCCGGCCCACGCCCGCCACCTGTTTTTGTGCACCGGCCCGCGTTGCGTGCGCCGGGGCGCCCTGGCGCGGTGGAAAACCCTGCGCCGCCATTTGCTCGACCATCACCTGGTAGAAACCCCGGGCGGCGTGCTGCTGACCCGCACCGCTTGCCAGTTCCCATGCAACCGTGGGCCGCTGCTGACGGTTTACCCCGATGCCTGCTGGTACCGCATCGCCACCGACGACGACGCCCGGCGCCTGGTGGACGAACACCTGCTGGGCAATAGGCCGGTTGCGGCCCTGCTGATCCATCCGCCCCCAGGAGGCGTGCCCGATGCGTAGATTCTTCGTTGCCGCTACGTGGCTGTGCCTGGCCGCCCCAGCCTTTGGCCAAACCTATGGCAACTGCGGCCAAACCTGGGCCGTGGCGCAGCCGCCGCAGCGCATCGTGGCCCTCAACCAGCACAGCGCCGACACCCTGCTCAGCCTCGGCGCCGGCGACTTGCTGGCCGGCGTGGCCTATATCGACGACGACGGCGCAGCCATTGAACACGGCGCCTATCGCGCCATCCCGGTGATTTCCCGGCTCTACCCTTCAGCCGAAGTGCTCTATAGCCAGCATGCCGACCTGGTGGTGGGCGGCTTTGCTTCGGCGTTCGACAACAACCTGACCTCGCGCGCCACCCTGGGCGCCAACGGCATCGCCAGCTACTTGATGGAATCGGCCTGCGACGGCCGCTCCCTGGATTTTTTCGGGCATATCCGCAACGACCTACGCACCCTCGGCGCGCTGGTGCGCCAGCCCGAGCGCGCTAAGCAGTTGATCGCCCGCCTGGACGCCGACCTGGCCGGCGCCCGCGCGCTGCATGACGAAAGCCGAGTGCTGTCGGTGTTCTACCTCGACAGCGAGGTCAATGGCCTGCACAGCGTCGGCACACGGGGTTTTATCACCGCCCTGCTGGCCGCCGCGGGCGGGCGCAACAGCTTCGCCGACGTCGACATCCCACGCCTGAACGTGAGCAATGAAGTGCTGTTGATGAACGACCCCGACGTGATCCTGCTGGCCGACGCCGTGTGGTCCCCGGCCAGCCGCAAGCGCCACCTGCTCCAGACCGACCCGCTGCTCTCACGCCTGCGCGCCGTGCGGGAAAACCGCCTGATCGACATCCCCTTCGCCCACCTCGTGCCCACCCCGGCCAGCGGCGCCGTGGCCCTGGACCTGGCCAAGCGGTTCAAGGCCATGGCGGGCAAGCGGTAGGGGTTTCACAGCGTAAAGAGCGACCTCTGTGGGCCGCGTTGCCGGGCTTTTGTGGGAGCGGGCCCGCCCGCGATGGCGGCATTGCAAGCGCTAGAGGGGCATCGGCTGTACCGACCTCATCGCGGGCGGGCCCGCTCCCACAGTTGAACTGTGATTTTCCTCTGTATGAGCGAGCCTGCTCGCGAGGGCGGCACGCAGTGGCGGTGACCAGGGGTAAGGGTAAGACAGTTGCTCCTACAAGGTGCTTCAGCCCACCGACGCCGCCACTCCACAAATCACCCGATTACGCCCCGTGGTCTTGGCGGCATACAAGGCCTGGTCGGCGTGGCTGAGCCACAGGGTGGCGTCGCTGTGGGCCGGGTCGTAGGCGGCCAGGCCGATGCTCAGGCTGACTTTCAGGCTCGGGCTCTGGGCATAGCCCAGGCAGGCAAAGCGCTCGCGCAGGGCCTCCATCACCTGGGCGGCGCTGTGCAGGGGCACATCCGGCAGGATCACGCAAAACTCGTCACCGCCATAGCGCCCGGCCATGTCGCTGGCGCGCAGGTTCTGCGTGAGGATGCGGCTCAACTGGCGCAGCACGATGTCGCCGGCGACATGGCCGTAGGTGTCGTTGATGGTCTTGAAGTGGTCGATATCGATCAAGGCAATTGCCCCGCTGCGTGATTGCTGGCGGCAGCGTTGGAACTCCAGGTCCAGTTGATCCTTCCACGCACCGTGGTTGAGCAGGCCGGTGAGGCTGTCGGTGCGGCTCAGGGCCAGCAGCTCGCGTTTGTGCCGGCCCAGGGTGGCGGCCTGGCGATAGCAGATCCAGCCCAGCGCCAGCGGGTAAAGGCTCAGCAACGGCAGGCTGGCATACAACTGCACAGGCGTGGTCTGGGGGATGAACAACGGGGCGAAAATCATCAGGGAAGTCGCCACGCCAAGGCCCTGGGCCATGAACCCGGCCAGCAGAAAGCGAACCCCGCCGATGGCGACGTTGTTCATCGCCATCATCGACAGCGAGGTGACACTGGGCAGCGGATTGAAATGCATGGCGCCGACCCAGAACCCGGCCATGTAGGAGTCGATCAGCAGGTTACGCCGCTCGCTGTCGTAGGGCGCCTTGGCCAGGCGCGAGCACAGGTACGCCAACGGCGCCCAGGCAAAGCCGTTGAACAGCATCAAGGCCCAGACCCAGGCCGGCGGGTGCAGCGGATACATCGCCGCGCCCACGCAAATAAACCCCAGGGCCAGGCCCAGGGTACGTGAGCTGTAAAGCCTCCTTGCCAGTGAACGTCCCTTGTCGCCGGTGTGAGGCATCGGGGGCCAAACTCCTGTGACAGGTAAACAGCGTGAGGGGAGTCTATCAGGGCAACGTCAAATAGCCATCACCGACCGGCAGACCGCGATCCAGGCACCTACAGCAGTCCGGCAAAGAATGAAGTCGGGAAGAAACTTCGTTTGCCAGCCCCCCGCTTGCCCAACAGAATCGCGCCATCGCCCTGTTGCCTGGAACCTACCGCCATGAGCCACCCGCGTTTTGTCAGCCCCGACCTGATCCGCCAGCGTTTTTCCCGGGCCATGTCCGACATGTACCGCCACGAAGTGCCGCTGTACGGCGTGCTGATGGAACTGGTCGCGCAGACCAACGCCCGGGTGCTGGCCAACGACCGCCAGGTGGCCGAGCAACTGCGCATGACCGGCGAAATCGAACGCCTGGACCTGGAACGCCACGGCGCCATCCGCGTCGGCACCGAGGCGGAACTGGCCACCCTCGCCCGCCTCTTTGCGGTCATGGGCATGGAGCCGGTGGGCTACTACGACCTCACGCCTGCCGGGGTGCCGGTGCATTCCACCGCGTTCCGCGCCGTGCACGAGGCGGCGTTGCAGGTCAGCCCGTTCCGGGTGTTCACCTCGCTGCTGCGCCTGGAGTTGATCGACAACCCGCCGCTGCGCGAATTCGCCCGCGCCACCCTGGCCCGGCGCGAGATCTTCACCCCCGCCGCCCTGGCCCTGATCGACAAGGCCCACACCGAGGGCGGCCTCGACGAGCGTGACGCCAATGCATTCGTCGCCCAGGCCCTGGAAACCTTCCGCTGGCATTCGCGCGCCACGGTCAGCGCCGCGCAGTACCAGCAACTGAGCCAGCAACATCGCCTGGTGGCCGACGTGGTGGCCTTCCCCGGCCCCCACATCAACCACCTGACCCCGCGCACCCTGGACATCGACGCCGTGCAGGCGCAGATGCCCGCCCACGGCATCACCCCCAAAGCTGTGATCGAAGGCCCACCGCGCCGCCACTGCCCGATCCTGTTGCGCCAAACCAGTTTCAAGGCCCTGGACGAGGCCATCGCTTTTGCCGGCCAAGATGCCAGCCAGGGCAGCCACAGCGCCCGTTTCGGCGAGATCGAACAACGCGGCGCCGCCCTGACCCCGGCCGGCCGCGCCCTCTACGACCGCTTGCTCGATAGCGCCCGCGACGCCCTGCAAGCGTTCCCCAACGAAAGCAACGCCCTGCGCTACGAGCAATTACTGGCCGAGCACTTTGCCGACTTCCCCGACGACTACCCCAACCTGCGGGACCAGGGCCTGGCTTATTTCCGCTATTTCGTCACGGCCAAGGGCCAGGAAGCCGCCGGCCAACTGCCTGCCAACGCGGGCCTGGAGGCGCTGGTCGCCGCCGGCCATCTCGGTTTCGAGCCAGTGGTGTACGAGGATTTCCTGCCGGTCAGCGCGGCGGGGATCTTCCAGTCCAACCTAGGGGACAACGGCCAGGGGCACTACGATTCGGCGTCCAACCGCCAGGCCTTCGAGCAAGCCTTGGGCCGCCCGACCATCGACGAATTGGCACTTTACGCCCAGACACAACAACGCTCCCTGGAGCAGTGCTTCAAGGTGCTGGGGCTGGGGTAACAGGAACGGGAATGAAACGCGGGAAGGAATAAGAAGGGAGTTCGCCCAGTGCAGTGGCCTCGGCAATCCATGCACCGGTAAAGAGCCGTGACACTGGGCGAACGGGGTGGATTCTAATCCAGGAAAAGCGCGCTGTGGGCGCTCATTTCAAGGTTTTTTCCGGGCAACGCAGAACCCGCTGAAACCCCCGGCCTAGAGCCTTCTTGAACTCACCAGTCCGACCATTTACAAGCCTGCTCAGCAGCGCTCGTAGCCACGGCTATCGAGCACCCTGCAATCGAGTTTGGCCGTGTCTTGAATCCACGTTTTGTGCACGGACACCTGGGTGTACACGCCCGGCAGCGGCGTGTCCTCGCAGCCCTCGCCAAAACTGACGATGCCCAGTTGCATCGCCTGCTTGTCCTTGCCCAGCACGTACAACGGACCGCCGCTGTCACCGCGACAGGCGCGCTTGGCGTCGCCGCCGCCCTGGTCACCAGCACACAAGGTCCCGCCCGGCAGATTCGGGCGTAAGTGCTTGCAGGCGGCGTGTTCCATCACAGGCACCGAGGCTTGGATCAAATCCCGCGAGCCCAGCCCCAAGTCACTGCGGGCCCCCCAGCCGGCCACGTGGAACTGCGGCTTGGCCGCCACCACACTCTTTTCCTGCGCCGCATCCGGCAGCTCAATGGCATGCAGGCCAGGCACCGGCTTGGCCAATTTCACCAGGGCGATGTCGTAGTACTTGGCCTTGCAGTCATAGCCGGGGCGAATCACCACCTCTTCAACCTGATAGGCCGGGGTTTGCTCGTTGAGGGTGACCGAGCCGAGCAACAAGTAAAACCCGTTCCTAGTCAGGTTCTGTTTACAGTCGCCCTCGCCATTGTGAAAACAATGGGCGGCGGTCAGAGCCCATTGGTCGTTAATCAACGTGGCGCTGCAAAAGGCTCCCGCCGCTCGGGGCTGGTCCTTGCGCAGCATCGCCACCTGCCAGGTGTTACTGCCCTGTGCCACCCGCGTGCCGCCCCTGGTCAACAAGTCATAGGCCATTTGTATGGTTGCCGTGTCCGCCACGGCCAGGCTCGCCACCGCGAGTGCCAGCAGCGCCGCGTGCGCCCAACGGGCGCTCATTCTTTTAAAGCCCATGGCATCAGTCCAGGTGCGGGTAAGGGGCGGCCCGCCCGGCATCGCGGTAGGCCTTGTTGGCTTTGATCTTGCTGTCCAGCAGCTTGGCCTTGGCCGCGCTCAGCTGCGAAGCTGGAATGTCGGGTACGGCACTGGTTTCAATCAGCACAGCTTGGGCGTACTCCACGGCGTAGTCGGCTTGCAGCATGCCCTCATAGCCTTCGCGCTTGGCCTTGTCCGCCGCATCCCGGGCCGCTTCCCGTTGCGCGGGGATCACTTTCGATTGCACCAGCGTCGAGAGTTCGTCCTTGGAGGCAGCCAGCGCATTGCCCAGGTAAGCGGCGAACTTGCTGCCTTCGCGGGTTTCCACCAGGGTGGCGGTGGTGATGAAGTAGCCGGTGGTGCCAGTGACCGTTGGCAGTGTCGAGCACTTTTGGGCCTCAAGCTCTCCCTCTGCATTGCGGGTGGGCGGTATTTGGCAGACCGAATTGGCCCAACTCACTTGCGCATCGCTGATATAGGCGTCCTTGAGGCCCTTCTCCAACGCCAAGCGCGAAGGTTCATTGCCATAGGTACAACGCTCGTCGTTCAACGCGAAGTTGCGCGGCACACTGCGATTGTGTTGCTGCAACTGGTGGCAATAGGCCTGCGCCGCCGCTTGCACCGAGGTGTCGTAAATCGGGGGCCGAGTCGGCAGCGCGGGCGTCTTGGGATGGTCGTGCCGGTAGCGGCTATTGATGATGTCGTAGGCCAGCACATAGGGCGCCGCCTGGGCTTCTTGGCGGGTTTGGGCGACCTTCGCGTCAGCCATGTCCGCGGGCAAGGGGACGGGCAAGCTCTCCATGCCGACCATATCGCCGATCTGCTTCTCGTCCCCGGCCCTGACGCCGGCGAACTTGAACTCGAAGGCGCTGAAGGGCGCAGCACTGCCCGGCGTGGCAAAGGTAACCGCGATTGAATAATCCCGAGTTTTCTTAAACCAGGAGCTTTCCTGAAATTTCTCAACTTTGAAGTAGGTAGGAATCAACTTTAAGTATTGTTTTTCCACTACCACCGCAATCGCTGACAGCCTGAACTGGACATTATTTATCCCTGCGAAGTTAGTGATTCCGTCAGCCCATGGATGCTCGGCAACCGTATCTTTGGTAGGGTCACCGAAGTTGGCGCGGACAATTTCCAGGCAACGGCTGCCATCACTCTTTTTTAAATCCCCCTCTTCGGTGACGTCATAAAACTTGCCGTCGACCCGCGCCTGGCTACTCACCGCCTTGCTCTGCCCTGCCGCTTTCAAGTAATCGGCCCCGGCATCAATGGCCCCCGAGATCAACTTCGGCACCACAATGGCAACCACAGCAGCCCCCACCACTGACTGGTAGGCCGTGTTGTTGGTAATGGTTTTCACACCACACTGAGTGCGCCACCCCACCCGCGTTTCAATCACCGAAGAAGGCGCTTTACTGGCAGGCGCAGACGCACAACCGGCAACTAACGAAGTTGCCAAACACAGACTGACAAGGCGCATGATTTCCTTCCCTTTATGACCTTGGCAAGGAACTGACTGCATCCCTGCATTGTTTTTTAAGTTGATGACCCGTGGTGACTTTCCGACAACGCTAGCAGTAGGCCATTAATCTGTCTAATCACCAAAAGCGCTTGGCCTTAGTGTGAAATCAACGGGGCCGGGGGGCGTGACGACCTGGCCCAGATCAATGTGTTTGAACAGTGGTTTAGCGCCCAGGCGTGCGTTGAAGCGGTAATTGAAGCTGAACGCATCCTCGGTGGGTTCGCTCAAGGGCTTGCCGTAGAGCGGGCGGATGGCCGCCAGGTCGTAGCCCATTAGCGCCAGCAACGTAGGAAAAATGTTGTAGTGGCTGGAACGGTCCTTGTTGCCGGGCAGTGCGGCTTGCCAGTCGAGGGTCTGCAACTGGCGGCCCTGGATCACCACCAGCGGCACCAGCCCTTCTTCTGGCATCGGGTCGCTGCCGCAATGGGTGTCCAGCCCCGGGTTGCCGCGTTCGTGCAGGTCCTGGCCGTGGTCGGAGGTGTAGATCAGCACCGCGCGGCTGAGGTCGGCCTGGGCAAATACTCGGGCAAAGAACTCGCCGACGTTCCACAGCAAGGTGTTCTGGTAGGCGTTGCGGTAGCGCTGCCAGTCGTCCGGCCGGCCGTCGAAGCCGTCGCGCGCGCCGGTGTCGGAGATATCGGCATAGCCCCCGCGCGGCAGCGCCGGCCGGTAGCGCATGAAGGCGTCGGGGTATTTGTCGTGCACCGGAAAGTGCGCGCCCACCTTGTTGATGACCACCAACTGCGGTTGGCCGTCGTTGAGCAAATCGATCAATTGCCGGGCCACGGCCATGTCGCGGTCACGCACGGGGACGTCATCGAACTGGATAAAGCGCTGGATGTCCTGACGCTCCAGGCGTGTCATCAGGTTCTGCAAATGCCCGCCGGTGCGCTGGGCGTCGATGTACACCGTGGCCAGCCCGGCCTGGCGGGCGTACTGCCAGATCGACGGTTGGGTGGCGTTGATCCGCAGGTAGTCCTCGCGGGTGCCGCCAAAACGCAGGGTGACATTGGTATCGGCACTGCAATTAGCAATCGCGGCGCCATAGCCGAAGTTGAAGATAGCCACCCCGGCGGGCGCTTGCCCCAGGTGGCTGGGCACACCGCCGGGGGTGTTGATGTCCAGGTAGTTGCCCGACACGCTTTCGTCGATCACCAATACGATATCGTGCCCCACCGCCCCACCCTGGCGCGCCAGGGTCACCGGTTGGCGCGAGCCCACGGAGGCCTGGGCGCTCTCGTAGGCCAGCAGGTTCAGGTACACCAGGGGCGTGAACAACCCCGGCAGGCCCATGGCCCCAGCCCCCGCCCGGGCGAACAACAACACCGACAGCGCCAGCACGGCCACGAAGGGCGCCGCCACCGCCAGCACCTGGGGCACCCGCGAAGGCTGGCGCGGCGCCACGCCAATCCCCAGCAACAGCAACAACCCCGAGCCCAAGGGCCAGATGAGCGCCGCGCCGTATTGCTGCAACGCCTCCCCGATAAACCCGGCCGAGTACACCAGCGAGACAAACTGGCTGTAGGTCAGGTAACTGGCTGTCACCCTCGCGTAGCCCTCGAAAAATACCGCCGCCCCCGCCAACACCACGGCCAGGCCCCAGCGCAGCACAGGTGGGCGGATGGCAGCAGTGAGCCACAGTGCCAGCACCAGCGCTGCGAACAACACGCCATAGGCCAGCAGCGGCCAGCCCCAGCCTAGGGCGGCGAGGCGTTCCTGGTACTGGCCCAGGCCCGTGAGCAGGTACAGGCCAAGCAAGATGGGTTTGAGGCTGTGGCGCATGGCGTCCCCGGAAAGAAGGCTCGATAGCCTTTATCAAAAAACCGCAGGGCGAAGAGTCAATAATTTGGCGATAGCAATTCGCGTGCCGTTTTTCTGATGAATCGACTCGAAAACTAGCAGCACCTGGGCAAAGAGCAAGTTCATGTTTCATTTTTACAAGCGTCAAAAAACGAACCGTCTCATTTCTGACGCAGACGGCTGCGCAGCCCTTCCAAATCAAGGCCTACAGCCGTTCGTCGTGTAAATCTGGCGAGAGGCTTTCACAGAAAAATGGGCTAAATCCCCGACCGCAAAGCAATTCATGGTCATTGGCAGAGCGTGGGAAAAAGATCGTCCGATAAAAAACATGTCATTTCATTGACACGATTTTTCCAGGCTGATCTATACCAACTCCAAGGTATTAATTCTATTTAGATAAATTGATTATTTAAGAGGCGTGAATATGGACGTCAGCGTATTCGGCACGGGCTACGTGGGCCTGATTCAAGCAGCCGCTTTGGCTGATATCGGCCATCGCGTGCTCTGCGTGGACACCGACGCCCAGAAGATTCGCCAGCTCCAGCAAGCCGTGCCCCCCATCAGCGAACCCGGCCTGTCGCTGATGCTCGAAGACAACATCAAGCACGGCCGCCTGCTGTTCAGCACCCAGGCCAGCGACGCAGTGGCCCATGCCACCCTGGTGTTTATCGCGGTGGGCACCCCGCCCGACGAAGACGGTTCCGCTGACCTGAGGCATGTGCTGGAGGTCACCCGGCAAATCGCCCAGCACATGGCTGCCGACCGTACCCTCATCATCAAATCCACCGTGCCGGTGGGCACCGCCGACCAGGTACTGGCCTGCGCCCGCGCCGAACTGCAACGCCAAGGCAAGCCAGAGCTGTGCGTGCGGGTGGTATCCAACCCCGAGTTCCTCAAGGAAGGCAGCGCCCTGCTCGACTGCATGCGCCCCGACCGGATCATCATCGGCACCAGCGACCCCATCGCCCAGGCGCAACTGGCCGACCTGTACGCACCACTGTGCCGCAACCACGAAAAACTGATGGTGATGGACAACCGCAGCGCCGAACTGACCAAGTACGCCGCCAACGCCATGCTGGCCACCCGTATCAGTTTCATGAACGAGTTGGCCAACCTGTCCGAACACCTGGGCGCGGATATCGAGGCGGTGCGCAAAGGCATCGGCTCGGACCCACGCATTGGTTACCACTTCATCTACCCCGGCTGCGGCTTTGGCGGCTCGTGCTTTCCCAAGGACCTGCGTGCCCTGCTGCACACCGCCGACCACAACGGCATGCCGCTGCGCCTGCTGCAAAGCGTGTGCGACGTCAACGACAGCCAGCGCAACATCCTCTTGGGCAAGTTGCGCGCCTACTTTCCCGAAGGCCTGGGCGGTAAATCGATCGCGCTCTGGGGCCTGGCCTTCAAGCCCAACACCGACGACATGCGCGAAGCCCCCAGCCGCTACTTGATGGAAGCCCTGTGGCACGAGGGTGCCACAGTGCGTGCCTTCGACCCCGAGGCCATGGCCGAATGCCGGCGCCTGTACGGCTATCGCGATGACCTGCAACTGTGCGCCACCCGCGACGACACCCTGGAAGACGCCGACGCCCTGGTGATCTGCACGGAATGGAAGAACTTTCGTGTGGTGGACTTCCCCTGGTTGGCCAGCAAGTTGCGCGCGCGGGTGGTGATCGACGGGCGCAACCTTTACAACCCCGAGCACATCGCGGCCGCCGGGCTGCACTATCGCGGCATCGGCCTACGCCACGTGGCCCCGCAAGAGGCCGCGAAGTGAAGGTCCTGGTCACCGGCGCCGCCGGGTTTATCGGCGCCCATTGCGTGTTGCGCCTGTTGCGCGACGGCCATCAGGTGCTGGGCCTGGACAACTTCAACGGCTACTACGACCCGGCGCTCAAGGAAGCGCGGGTGCGCTGGGTGCGCGAGCAGGCCGGGGACTTTGCCCTCGAACGCCTGGACCTGGCCGATGGCGTGGCTATCGACCAGTGGTTCGCCCGCGAGCAACCCGAGGCGGTCATCCACCTCGCCGCCCAGGCCGGGGTGCGCTACTCCCTGGAAAACCCGCGGGCCTATGTGGACAGCAACCTCACCGGGTTCCTCAACATCCTCGAAGGCTGCCGCCAGTACCCGGTGCGGCACCTGATCTACGCCTCGTCCAGTTCGGTGTACGGCGCCAACACGCGCACGCCCTATTCGGTGCACGAGGGCGCCGACCACCCACTGTCGATGTACGCCGCCAGCAAAAAAGCCAATGAGTTGATGGCCCACAGCTACAGCCACCTGTTTGCGATCCCTTGCACCGGCCTGCGCTTTTTTACCGTGTACGGCCCCTGGGGCCGGCCGGACATGTCGCCGATCCAGTTCGCCCGGGCCATCAGCGAGGGCCGCCCGCTGCAACTGTTCAACCACGGCCTGCACCTGCGCGACTTCACCTACATCGACGACATCATCGAAAGCCTGGTACGCCTGCTTGATCGGCCGCCCCAGGGCAACCCGCAATGGGCCGGCGACGCCCCGGACCCGGCCACCAGCCTGGCACCCTGGTGCCTGTACAACATCGGCGGGCAACGCCCGGTGGCGCTCAAGGCTTACGTGGCACTGCTGGAAAAACACCTGGGCCGCCAAGCCCGCGTCGAGTTACTGCCCCTGCAACCGGGGGATGTGCTCGACACTTGCGCCGATGCCGCGCCGCTAGAGCGCGCCAGCGGTTTTCGCCCACGGATCGCGCTGGACGAAGGCCTTGGGCGCTTCGTGGCCTGGTTTCGTGACTACTACCCCTTGCCCGATGTTGAGACACCACAAAACCGTGGAGCTTCGTCAGCGGCAGCGACCCATAAGCCGTGGAGAACCCCATGACAGGCCAACAATCCCATGCCACCACCCAACTGCGCCGCGACAAGCGCCTGGACGCCACCCACCGCATGCGCCTGGACGCCGCCATCCACCGCCAGGGCCGCGGCTGGCTCACCGGCCGCGAGGGCGGGCGGCCCTGGAGCCTGTCGCGCACCAACCGCGTGCTCGCCTGCCTCGGTGCCGTGGCCTTGCTGGTGCTGCTCTCGCCCCTGCTGCTGGCCCTGGCCGCCCTGGTCAAATGGAGCAGCCCGGGGCCGGTGTTTTTCGTGCAACAGCGCACCGGTTATCGCGGGCGGATGTTCGGCATGTACAAGTTGCGCACCATGGTCGCCAACGCCGAAGAGCTCAAGGAATCGCTGCGCTACCTGAACAAGCACGGCAGCGAGGCCATCGACTTCAAGATCGACCGCGACCCGCGCGTGACCCCGATCGGGCGCTGGCTGCGGCGCAGCAGCCTCGATGAACTGCCCAACCTGTTCAATGTGGTCATCGGCGACATGCGCCTGGTGGGCCCGCGCCCCACCTCCTTCAATGCCTACCGCTACCAGGACAACCACTTGGTACGCCTGAGTATTTATCCCGGCATCACTGGCCTATGGCAGATCAGCGGGCGCAGCAACATTGATTTCGACCAACGGGTAGAACTGGACCTGAGCTACATCAGCCAACAGAGCCTGATGCTGGACATGAAGATCCTGTTGAAAACCCCTTTCAAAGTGTTCAGCGGCCAAGGAGCAAGTTGAGATGGACGGTTCAACCAGCAAAAGCCCCACCTTCGCTCAACCCAGCGAAACCAACCTGACCTCGGCCCTGCTCGACCCGGACCTGCGCCTGTTGCTCATCACCGCCGCCAACACCGGCGATGGCACCAGCACCAGCGCCCTGGCCCTGGCCGGCCAACTGGCACAGATGAGCTGTGGCCGCGTACTGCTGCTGGACGCCTGCCAGGATAGCCACAACCTCAGCCAGCAACTGGGCCTGGGCCGCGAGCGCGGTTTTCGCGACTTGCTGTTCGATTCCCAACCACCGCCCCTGGTGCAGGACTGCATTGTCCAAGTGCCTAACCTGCCCTTCGACGTGATGCCCAATGGCCGCTCGCCGCGCGACGCCAGCCACTTGCACAGCGAGCACCTGCGCCCGTTGCTCAAGCAGTTGGGCGGCAAGTACCGCTTTGTGGTGATCGACGGCGGCGCGGTGTACTCGGCGGCCGACGCCCTGGTCATCAGCCCCCTGGTGGACGGCGTCATTCTCGTGGTGCGCGCCGAAGACACCCGCAGCGAAGTGGCCCAGGCCGCCACCCAGCGCCTGGCCCAGGCCGGGGCCAAGCTGATCGGCAGCATTTTCAATGGCCGCAAGTACTACATGCCCAAGTGGCTGTACGACAACCTCTGAGCCGCCACGAAGGATGACGCCATGAACACCCGACTGCTTGTCCTGCTGTTGCTGCCGCTGGCCGGTTGCACCAGCCATACCGAAACCCGCAGCACCCCGGTGCAGATCCTCACCGCTGCGCCCGCCAACGCCCAGGCCACCGATATCGGGCAAGTGGAACAAACCCTGCGCCCGCAGGACGTGCTGGAAGTGATCTTCCATATCGGCACCAGCGGCTCCAACGCCTACCAAGTGCAGGCCGGCGACCAAGTGGCGCTGACCTTCAACGCCGCCAGCCAGCTCAACGGCAATCGCCTGGTACTGCCCGACGGCACCATCGACCTGCCCGGCGCCAATGCCTCGGCGAAAATCGCTGGGCTGACCAGCGAGCAGGCGCGCGAGGAGATCCAGCGCATCTACACACAAAAGAGCCTGTTCAAGCCCAACCGCAACCAGTTGTCGGTGCAGGTCACCAGCCCGATGACCAACGAACAGAACCTCAAGAACACCCTTAACCACCCGGCCACCGGCATGAGCCGCGACATCACCGTGGGCACCGACGGCTACGCCAGTTTCCCCGAGATCGGTGCCCTGCCCCTGCAAGGCATGACCCTCAACCAATTGCGCGACCAACTCAACCAGCGCTACGCCCAGCTACCGGGGCGCATGACGGTGGATGTGCTGCTCAAGTCCACGGCGGGCAACGAGGTGTATGTGCTGGGTGAAGTGGGCATGCCCGGGGCGTACCCGATCCGCCGGCCGGTGTCGATCCTCGAAGCCCTGTCCCTGGCCCGCGGCCCCAGCATCAAGGCGCAACTGGGCTCGGTGGTGGTGATGCGGCGCAAGGGCAACCAGGTCGAGGCCTACCACTACGACGTGGCCAAGGCCCTGGAAGGCGATGCCACGCAAATGGCCTACCTGCAACCGGACGACATGCTGTTCGTGCCCAAGACCGGGTTGGCCAGCGCCGGCGAAATCGCCCGGCAACTGGCCGACGTGGTGCTGTTCCAGGGCATCGGGTTCAGCGTCGGCTATGACCTGAACGACAACAGCAATGACAACTAAAGCGCAGGTGCCCGCCATGAATCCCCAGGAAAACTACCTGCACGAGTTCTTCAGGATCCTGTTCGCCAACCGGCAACTGGTCAAACGGGTGTTCCTGCTGTTCGCCGTGATCGCCCTGCTGCTGCCCCTGTTGCTCAAGCAGAGCTTCGACATCACCGCCCAGGTCATCGTGCAGTCGAAAAAACTCTCGCAAAGCGACACCGCGACCCTGCTGGCCCAGGACACCGACAAGTTCGTGCAACCGTCGCTGTCGGACATGGAGACAGAGAGCAACATCCTGCGTTCGCCCACCCTGATCCGCCAGACCATCAGCCAGTTGCGCGAACGCGGCGAATACACGCCGCCCAAGGGCCTGCTCAGCCGCTGGGTGATGCGCCCGCTACGCGAGCAGGTACTCACACCCTTGCGCGAGCATCTGGTCAACCCAGCGCGCCAGGCCTTGGGCATGGAGGTGGACCCGCCGCGCGATAACACCCTGGACATGCTGGTGGAGAACGCCCTGCATAACCTCAAGGTGGAAACCCTGCCCGGCTCCAACGTGATCTCCATCACCTACCGCTTTGCCGACCCGACCCAGGGCACCCTGTTCGTCGCCCAATTGCTGGATAACTACCTGCAAAACCGCCAGGACCTGCAATCCAATGACCTGCCGCAGACCTTTTACGAGCAGAAGAAAAGCCAATACCGCGCGCGCCTCGATGGCCTGGAAGGCAATCGCCTGGGCCTGCTCGAAGGCATCGGCGCCTCCGACCCCAAGGAGGAAATCACCTTTCGCCTCAACGCCATCAACGTCGAGGAACAGGCCCTGAACCAGGCCCGCGACCGCTTGCTGCAAGGCCAGCAGTGGCTCGATTACCTCAAGGCCAGCCTGGCGGCGGCCAGCAGCCGCGACTTCACCTTCCCCTACACCTTCACCACCACCGTGGACAACCTCACCTATCAGGACCGCGAAATCGGCCAGATGGTCGAGCAACTGACCACCCTGGTGGCGCGCTACAACAGTGACCTGGCGATCTTCCAGCCCGGCAGCGAGCCGATGCTGTTGATCCGCGAGCAGATCAGCCGCGCGCGCCAGCAGTTCCTCAAAGTGGTCAACAACCGCATCCAGGAACGCAGCAGCGACCTGGACATCGTCCGCTCGGTGGTGGCGCAGAAAACCCAGCGCATCGCCGACTTCAAGGCGCGCATCCACCAACTGCAAGAAACCCTGAGCAAGCTGCGCCAGATGGACACCGAGATCGACGCCTTACACGCGGCGTTCTTCACCTATACCCAGCGCTATGAGGAAAGCACCCAACGGCCCCAGGACAACGGCCTGTCCAACGCCCGTGTACTGAGCCCGCCCTACGAGCCCACCGAAGCGGCGTTCCCCAAGCCCATGCTGATTATTCCGTTCGGCCTGCTCACCGGCCTGCTGCTGGCGATCACCCTGGTGTACCTGCGTGAGTTCTTCGACCACCGCTTCAAACACCCGGCGCAGATCACCCGGCAACTGGACCTGCCGGTGCTGCTTGTCATCAACGACCAGCAGCACGAGCAACCCAACCCGCACCCCAACTGGTCGATGCCGCGCCTGATGCACTGGGTGCGCAATTGAACAGCGCCGTCGAGGCTGCACTGCCGATCATCCACCTGCTGGGCAGCGGTGGTTTCTACGGCGCCGAGCGGATGCTGCTGGACCACTGCCTGGCGACGGCGGGCCGGCATCAGGTGCTGTTCCTCGGCGCGCCGGCGCCGCTGGTAGCGCGTTTTCGCGCCGCCGGGGTGCAGTGCCATGACTGCCCCGACCTGAGCACGCTGCTGCGCAGCCTGCATCGGCAAAGGGCCCAGCGGCCGTTGCTCAATGCTCACAATTTCAAGGGCCTGGTGTTCGGCTGGCTGGCGGCCTTGCTGTGGCGCCTGCCGTTGGTCATCACCCAACACGGCTTTACCCCGCGCAGCCGCAAGCAGCGCCTGTACACCTGGCTGAGCCTGCAACTGTGCCGCACCCGCGTGGTGGACCGGGTGGTGTGCGTGGCCGAGAGCATCGCCGTGCTGCACCGCCAGGCGCAGGTACGCGCGGACAAACTGCACGTCATCCCCAACGGCTTGCCGGCCGCGCTGGCCGCGCTGCCCAGCAGCCCGGGCGAGCACCCCTGGCTGGCTGGTTTTGTCGGGCGCCTGAGCCAGGAAAAAGGCCCCGACCTGTTCCTCGATGCCTTGATCCCGCTGTGCCGGCAACACCCCACGCTGAATGCGGTGATGCTCGGTGACGGCCCCGAACGCGAGGCCTTGCAGGCGCGTATCGACGCTGCCGGGTTGGCGGGGCGCATCCACCTGCCCGGTTACCAACACGACATGCAGCCCTGGTGGGCGCGGCTCAATGCGCTGGTCATCAGTTCGCGCACCGAAGGCACGCCGATGATCCTGCTCGAAGCCATGCAGGCCGGCGTGCCGGTGGTGGCCTTCGCCGTGGGCGGGATTGGCGACGTGATCGTCGATGGCCACAACGGCTTGCTCGCCCCGGGCCTGGACAGCCCCGCGCTGGCACGCCAGCTCACCTGCCTACTGGAGCAGCCGCAACGCGCCGGGCAATTACGCGACAACGCCCGCCACACCCAGCGCGAGCGCTACGACCTGGCCGCACTGGCCGGGCGTTGGGGGCAGTTGTACCTGAACACCGCACGGGGCGCACGGCCATGATCGTGCCACTGTCGCTGGTCGCCCTGGTGGCGCTGTTGGCCCTGGCCTTATTGGCCAGCCCTTTTCCGTACCTGGCACCCGGCGCCGTGCTGGGGTTGCTGGGCGTGGTGCTGCTGTATCGGCGCCCGGCCTGGGGCTTGCTGGCGTTGGTGGCGGTGCTGCCGTTCGAGGGGTTGTTCCGCGACAGCAGTTTTTCCGCGGCCAAGTTCCTCGGGCTGTCGCTGATGCTGGTGCTGGCGCTGCAACTGGCCCTGCGGCAAATCCCCGCCAGCCACTTGCGCAGCAACCTGTGGCCGCTGCTGCTGGGCTTCAGCGCCCTGTACCTGCTGAGCCTGTGGGCCTCCGATGACCGCCAGGCATCCCTGGGCGACCTGCGCAACCTGCTGGTGGGCCCGGTGGTGTTCGTCATCACCCTGGTGCTGGGCCGCGGGCTGAACCTGGGGCTGTTCTGCCGCTTGACGGTACTGGGCATCGCCCTGACCTGCGCCATGGCCCTGCTCTCCAGCCACTTTCAAGACGAGGGCCGCGCCGCCGGCCTGCTCGACGACCCCAACCTGATGGCGATGATTGTCGCCTTTGCCGTGCCCCTGGCCCTGTTGCTGGCGATTCACAGCCACAGTGCCGGGCAACGGCTGCTCTGGCTGGGCTGCACCGGGCTGTTGCTGGCGGGCATGACCGCCACGCAATCGCGCTCGGGGCTGCTGGTGCTGCTGCTCAGCCTGGGCCTTGGGGTGTGGCATTACCGCTCGCACCTGCCCGGCATTCGCCCACGGCACTTGGGGTTCGCCATGCTGGCCCTGGCCATTGCCGTGCCCCTGGCGGCCTACACCGTGCCGGCGTCCTACTTTGCCCGTATGCAGTCGTTGGCTGCGCTGGGGGGCAACGTCAGCACCCAGGCCGACGAATCCCTGGGCCGGCGCGCCTCATACGTGTTGGTGGGGGGGCAATTGATCCTGGAGCACCCGTTGCTCGGCGCCGGCCCCGGCACTTTCCCCCAGCATTACGCCAACAGCGGTTACGCCAAGCTGTTCATTGCCTCGCACCGCAAACCCGGCGACCTGCTGCGCGAAGCCCATAACACCTACCTGGGGCTGCTGGCCGAAACCGGCATCCCGGCGGCGCTGCTGTTTATCGCCATGATTGCCCTGGGCCTATGGAATTTCCTGCGCGCGCGCGCCCTGTGCCTGCGCCGGGGCGCCCACGAGCAGGCCGACCTGCTCACTCACCTGGGCATCAGCCTGTTGGTGCTGGCCCTGTTTTTGTTGTTCCTCAGCGTGCCCAACCTCAAGTACCTGTGGATCATGCTGGCGCTGTCCGCCGTGCTGCGCCAACAGGTGGAACAGGCCACACGCCAGGAGGCGCGGCCATGACCGGGATCAGCATCGTCATACCCATGTACAACGAAGCGCGGCACATTGGCCGCACCTTGCAGGCCGCGCGCCTGGCGGCACGGGCGGCTGGCCTTGAGTGCGAGCTACTGGTGATGGATAACGGCTCCCAGGACCAGGGCCCGCAGATCGCCCGCGACTGCGGTGCCCGCGTGTGGTCGCTGCCGGGCCTGGCCATCGGCGCCCTGCGCAATGCCGGCGCGGCCCAGGCGCAGGGGCAATGGCTGGCGTTTATCGACGCTGATATCGAAATGCCCCCCGACAGCCTGGCACTGCTCACCGGCCTTGAGGCCAGTGGCCAGGCCGATGTGCTGGCGCTTGATTGCGACACCCCGGCCCAGGCGCCGTGGTTCGCCTGTGCCTGGCAGCGGCGTACCCTGCGCCCGGCCCATCGCCCGCGGCCACCGGCGCCGTGGCTGCCCAGCGCCAACCTGCTGATGCGCCGCCACTGGTTCGAGCAGGTCGGCGGCTTCGACGAACACCTGCGCACCGGCGAAGACAAGGACCTGACCCAGCGCCTCAGCCGCGCCGGCGCACGCCTGCTGGCGGTCAACGACAGCCTGGCGCTGCACTGGGGCTATGAAGTCAATTGGCGCGAATGGATGGGCAAGGAGCTGTGGCGCCAGGGCAGCCATGTGCAACTGCTGCGCAGCCGTTTCAACTGGCGCCTGCTGCGCTTGCCCCTGCTCTCGCTGGGTGTGTGGGCCCTCGATGCCCTGGCCCTGGCGGCGCTGTTCGCCGGCCAGGCGCGCCAGGCCTTGTTCCTTTTGCTGCTGACCAGCCTGCCGGCGCTGGCCCTGAGCCTGCGCCAAAGCCTCAGTCACCGCGACCCCTGGCTGAGCCTGCAACTGTGGGGCCTGCACTGGGTACGCCTGCACTTGGCGGGCGCCGCGTTCGTGCTCAGCCTGTGTCATTGGAAAGCAAGGAGACCTGCCCGTGGCTGAAGTGATTTTCTGGTTGTGCCTGCTGTTGCCGTTCTATGCCTACGTCGGCTACCCGCTGCTGCTGACCTTGTTGGCGCCGCTGTTCAAAGCACGCCGGGTCGAGGCCGCCCGGCCGATGACGGTGAGCGTCATCATTGCCGCCCACAACGAGGCGCGGCATATCGAAGACAAGCTGCGCATGCTGCTGGTGCAGGATTACACCCCCCTGGGTCTGCAAATCATCCTGGCCAGCGACGGCTCCAGCGATGACACCGTGGCCCGTGCCCAAGCCGTGGTCGACCCACGCATTGAAGTGCTCGACCTGCCACGCCGGGGCAAGACCGCCACCCTCAATACCGCCGTGGGTCACGCCACGGGAGAGATACTGGTATTCACCGACGCGGACAATCAGTGGGCCAGCGACACCCTGGGCCACTTGCTCGCACCGCTCAACGATCCCCAGGTTGGGGCGTGCGCCGGGCACATGAGTATTCCGGTGCCGGGCAACGGCCTTAGCCTGGGCGACAGCCTCTACCGTCATTACGAGGGCTGGCTGCGGCGCATGGAAAACCGTACCGGGTGCATGGTGTCTGCCGACGGCGCGCTGCTGGCCCTGCGGCGCGAGTTGCTGCAATGGATCCCCGCCGAAGTCAACGATGACTTCTTTCTCAGTACCTGCGCGGCCGTGGGCGGCAAAACCATCGTCTACGTCGAATCGGCGCGGGTCACCGACCAGGGCGTCGATCAAGCCAACAGACAGTTTCGCCGCCGCCAACGGGTGACCGTAGGCGGCCTGCAAAGCCTGGCCCAGCGCAGCGAACTGCTCAACCCGCTGCGCCACGGCCTCTACGCCGTGGCGCTGATTAGCCACAAGCTGCTGCGCCGCCTGGCCCCGGTGCTGCTGGTGCCGCTGCTGCTGAGCAACCTGTGGCTGTGGGGCGAGCATGGCTTCTACAACCTGGCCTTGATCGCCCAGGTGCTCGGCTATGGCGTGGCCATCGCCGGGTTGCTGGACGTGCGCCATCGCCTGCCCAAGCCGTTTCGCCTCGCTGCCTTCGTGGTGGTGACCCTGGCCGGGATGAGCGCGGGCCTGTGGCAGTTCCTGCGGGGCCATCGTTACCCCCAGTGGACCCCCGACGAAAACCGCTGAGGACGGCGCCCATGGCTATCAAACAACTCGTCAAGCGCAGCGCCGGCTGGCTCTACCTCAACACGCCCCGGCCAGCGGCGCCCTTGCGCGGCGCCGGGGTGATCCTAATGCTGCACCGGGTGCTGGCCGACGACACCAGTGCCCTGCTCGCTCATCGCACTGAGCTGTGCATCGGCCCTCAGGCGTTCGAGCATTTGTTGCGTTGGCTCAAGCGCCATTTCGACTGTGTACCGCTGATGGACTTACTCACCGCCCCCGTGCGCGCCGCGCGGCCACGGGTGGCCTTGACCTTCGACGATGGCTGGCGCGACAACGCCATCAACGCCTTCCCCTTGCTGCAACACCATCAGGTACCGGCAAGCATTTTCCTCTCCACCGACTTCATCGGCAGCCGCCAGTGCTTCTGGTGGGAAAGCGTCGGCGAAACCCTGTGGGGCAGCTTCGGCGCCCAGGCGCGGCAGAACCTGATCGAGCACCTCTACGGCATCGGCCGCCCCGTGCCCGTCGCCCTGCTCGACAGCGCCACCGAGCCACAACGCAGCCAGGCCCTGGCCCAGTACCTGCAAAGCCTCAAGGCCATGTCCGCGCAAGGCTTGAGCCAATTGGCCGACGCCTGCCCCGCCCAGGGCACGCCCCAGGCACTGGACTGGCAACAGGTGCGCCAGTTGGAAGATTCCGGGCTGGTGCGTTTCGGCCCCCATGGCGCCAGCCACGCCATCCTCACCGGGCTGGACGATGAGCAATTGGAGCATGAGTTGCGCCGCAGCCACGAAGCCCTGCTGCGCGGCTGCCGCCAGCCGCTGCCGGTGTATTGCTACCCCAATGGCAACCACGACACACGGGTACGCGAACGCGTGGCCGCCCACCGTTACCCCTATGCCCTGGGCACCCGCCCAGGCGTCTGGCGCGGCGCCCACGACCCACTGGCACTGCCGCGCATCGGCGTCAGCCAGCACACCGCCCACCACCCGTCGCTGCTGGCCTGGCGCATGTATCAAGGGGCACGGCCATGACCCGCAGCCCCTACCTGCGGCACCTGGCCATGAGCATGGGCACCCGCGTGGCGATGATCGTCCTGCGCTTGCTGCGTAACGTGCTCCTGGCGCGCATCCTGGGCCCCAGTGAGCGGGGCCTGTTCGCCCTGCTCAGTGCCCTGCCCGAACTTATCAGCGCGGTCACCAGCGGCGGGCTCAACTCGGCCATCGCCTACCAGGCCGCCCAGCAACGGGCCATGGGTTTGCTGCTCAGCCAGGTATTGGTGTTCGGCTGCCTGCTCGGTGGGCTGGCGACCTGGCTGGGGGTGTGGCTGCTGCGCGAGTTCGGCGCCAGCCTTGAGATCACCCGGCAACTGGGCCTGCTGGCCTGGTTGCTGCTGCTGGCGGTGCCGTTGGCGGTGCTCAAGAACGGCCTGCTCAACCTGCACAATGCCTCCGGCGGGGTGGAAGGCTACAACGGCTTGCGCCTGATCGAGTCCGCCGCGCCGCTGCTGCTGTTCCTGGCGTTGTTCTGGATGTGGCAAACCGCGGCCCTGGAAGCGGCGCTGATAACCTGGCTGGCGGGGCTGGGGCTGGTGGTAGCGGTGGGCTGCTGGTGGCTTTCGCACAACCACGAACTGGCCCTGAGGTGGGACCGCCAGGGGCAAAACGAACTGCTGCACTACAGCGCCAAGAGCCACCCCGAAACCCTGTTCAGGCAGGTCATCTCGCGGGCCGATTACCTGTTCATCAGCACCCTGTTGGGCAGCACCGCCCTGGGCTTCTATGCCATGGCCAGCGCCGCCGCCGACCTGCTGACCATCGTCACCGAGGCCGTCACCACCCCGCTGATGAAACGCCTGTTGCAACAGGGCGAAGGCATCGAGAGCCTGACCGCCATGGCCCTGCGCCTAACCAGCACCGTGATGATCTGCGCCTGTGCCGGCATGGCGCTGCTGGGCGAATGGCTGATCGTCACCTTGTTCGGCGCCGAATACCGCCCCGCCTACCCGGCGCTGTTGGCCCTGCTGCCGGGCAGCCTGGGGCTGTGTTTCGTCAGCACCCTGCGCCTGGACCTGTTGGGCAAGAACCGCCCCGGCAGCATCTCCCTGGCCACCGGCCTGGGGGCCCTGCTCAACCTGGTGCTCAACCTGGTTCTGATCCCCCGGTACGGCATCGTTGGCGCCGCCATAGCTTCGTCCGCCACCTATTTGGCGGTGGCCGCCTGCCTGCTGGCGCTGTACTGCCGGCTCAACCGGGTGCCGGTGTGGCAGACGTTGTTCATCCTGCCCGGCGATTTGGTGTCGGTACGCAACCTGCTCACCCGGAGCCCGGCATGAAAGCCATGGCCCTGCTGCTCGGCCTGCTGCTGTGCCAGGGTGCGGCGGCGCAGGCCCTGAGCTGGGCGGCGATCCGCGATGGCAGCCTGTATCTGCAAACCGGGCAAGGCGACACCCTGGCCGTCAGTTGGACCCCAGCCTGGCAAGCCGATGCCAACCAGGAGCACCTGTACCTGCTGGACGGCCAGGGCCGTCTGCACGCCGAGCGCGTGATCGACGCCGACGAAACCCGCGGCCGCCAGCGCTGGCCCCTGGCCGCCGGCCGCTATCGCCTGGAGATCCCCGGCTACAGCTTCCGCCGCTACCGGGTAGAGCACGATGAACGAACCGCAGCCCTGTACGCACCGGTCAAGGTTCACTTCAACGCCGAACTGCCCGCCGACACCGAGCTGTACTTCAAGGTGGGCGCCGGCGAGCGGGCCTTTCTCGCGGGCAAGTTCCATGGCGGGGTGCGCGCCCTGCAAGCCGAACGCCTCGCCGATGGCCAGCGCCTGGCCCTGGCACTCAAACCCTACCCGCAGCACTGGCATTTCGACCAAGTGGCCCTGCCCGTGGCCACCACCGAGCAGGTCTGGCGCCTGCGCCTGCTGGGCAGCGGCAAGGCGGCGTTCTGGCTCGATGGCACGGCCAACCTGTTCGCCCAGCGCCCCGAACACCTGCAACCGCTGCGCGAGGACGACGGCCAAGTGCGCCTCACGCTGTACGCCGACGTGCTGGGCAGCACGCCGCGCCTGGGCAGCGGGTTGCCCTATGAACGCCTGCCGCCCGCCACCCATGAAGCGGTCCAGGCCCTGGGCCTGCGCACCGCCGGCTATTACAGCTTTGTCGATGTGGTAGGCAACCGGCCGCAGTTCGAAGATAAATTCCGCCAGCTCTACCGCGAACGGTTTGCCATCGACCACGACCTCACCCTGATGGCCGCCACCGGGCGCAAATCCGACCTGGTGGCCGACGACACCACCCAAGCTGCGCTCCAGGCCTGGCTGGCGAGCACCGTGGCCATGGCGAAGCCTGGGCTGCACTACATCAGCTTTGCCGACGAACCCAATGCCAGTTACCGCAACTACAGTTCCTTTCAACAGCTGTTCGACAGCCTGGCCTGGCAGGTGCGCCGCTACCCCGGCGCCCACGAAGCCGGCGTGCGCATCGCCATGCCCGCCAGCTCGCGCTTCGTCAACGGCCCGTTCTTGCCAAACGCCCGTGACTACCGGGGCATCGACTGGGCCCGGCGCCTGTTGCAGAACTCGGGGGAAAACGTCGACGCCCTGGCTTGGCACGAATGGATGGTGCGCGACCTGTTGGCCACCCGCACCTACCGCGACGCGGTCCGCCAGGCCGCCCAACTGGTGGGCCTGGACAGCGATGGCCGCCCGCGCAAGGCGCTGCTGCTGGACCAGACCAACATCTCCAGCGGCGGCTCGGTCAGCCCCTATGAACAAGACACCCACTTCGCCTCACTGTGGTGGGCCTCGGTGGTCATCAACGCCAGCCAGGACGGCTTGCTGGACATGCTCAACTGGTTTTTGCTGGCCGATGAAGACGACCACCTCAAGGGTTTGCTGCGCCCGCGCGCCGACGGCAGCTTCGAGCTCAAACCGGTGGGCCTGGCCCAGCAATTCATCAGCCAGCACTGGCTGGGGCAGGTACTGCGCCTGGACAACGACGCCTTTGAAGTCGATGTGCTGGCCATGGCCAGCGCCCAGCAGCGCAGCCTCCTGGGGGTGAACAAAGCCAACCGCCAGCAGCACATCAGCCTGCAAGGTTCCCAGGTTCAGTGCCCGCCCGCCGACAGCCAACTGCTGTACATGGGCGACGACAGCGTCAGCCGCAAGGCGCCCTTCGACTGCCAGGATGGGGTGGTGCGCTTCACCCTGCCCGGCCAAACCCTTTTTGCCCTGACATGGAACGTTATATGACCGCTCACCCTGCACCCCACGCGGCAGCCTGAACGCCATGGCCGTGCGTTTCCAATGGCTGGGTTCGCTGCGCGACCCGTTTTTCCCCCAGGGCGCCTACGAACAATTGCGCCAGCGCTGCCCCGACGCCACGCCATTCAATACCCTGGCCTGGTTGCTGGCGGCCGAAGCGGCCCTGGGCCCGACCCAGCAGTTGCAGGTGTTACTGGCCTGGCAGGCCGATACCCTGTGCCTGTGCCTACCCCTGGTCAGTGGCCGCGAGCGTTTTGCCGGTTGGCCGTTTCGCGTGGTGCGCCACCTGGGCTTTCCCTTGGCCGACCGCCTCGGCTGGCTGGCGGAACTGGGCGTGGCAGACCTGCAACAAGCACTGGGGGAAATCCGCCGCCGGCAACCCCACGCCCTGCTCCAACTCAGCGAGCTGACCGACCTGCCGGACCGCCACAGCACCCTGGCCCACTGGATGTACCGCAGCTCCACCGCCGAGCGGCGCCTCAGTTGCCGGGTGCCGGTGCACCTGATCGGCGACGCCGACCGCGAGGAAGTCAGCGGCGCCCCCCGCTATAAACTGCGCCGCGCGCGCAAGCGCATTGCCGCCTGCGGCGCCCAGGTGCGGCGCTGGGTACCCGACGCGGCCAGCATCGGCCCGCTGCTGCAAGCCCTCAGCGATGTGGAGGCGCAGAGTTGGAAAGGCGACGAGGGCGTGGGCATCTTCAGCCCCGCCAACCGCCCGTGGATCATCCAGGCCTTCACCGCCCTGGCCGAGCAAGGCCTGGTGCGGGTGGTCAGCCTGGAGCTGGACGGGCGCTGTATCAGCTATCGCCTGGGCTTGCTCGAGCACGCTCGGCTATACGACTACAACCTGGCCTTCCTACCGCAATACGCCGACCTGGGCAGCGGGCGTGTGCTGCTGCAAGCCTGGATCGACTGGGGCCTGGACGACGGCTGGCGCTGGGTAGACGCCTCGCGGGTCAGCCTGGACAACTCCAGCCACCAACTCCACGAACGCATGAGCGACCAGGTCGAGCACTGGCGCTGGAGCTTCTATTCCTGGCGCCCCAGCGGCATTTGCCTGGGCCTGGGCCTGCGCCTGTGGCACCTGTTCAAGCCGTGGCTGCGCCGGCGCGCCAACTCCAACCTCGCACCACCGGCACCACCCATCCCCTGCCAGGAGGCACCGCCATGCCCAGCCACGTCATCATCAACGCCGACGACTTCGGCCTCGACGCCCACGAAAACGCCGTGATCCTGCAAGCCTTCCAGGCCGGCCTGATTAGCAGCGCCACGGCCATGGCCAACATGCCCGCATTTGCCCAAGCCTGCGCCATGGCTCGCCTGCCGCTGCTGCGGGGGCGCGTCGGCCTGCACCTGAACCTCACCCATGGCCGCCCCCTGAGCCAGGCCATCGTTGCGCAACCGGCGTTCTGCAACGGCGCCGGCGAATTCGACTTGCGCCTGCCGCGCCACTGCCTGTGGCTCCAGGCCTCGGTGCGCGAGGCCATCCACCAGGAACTGCACGCCCAATGGCAACGCTGCCTGGACCTGGGGCTCAAACCCAGCCATCTGGACTCCCACCAACACGTGCACAACATCTGGCCCATCGGCGAGATCCTCGCCCGCTTCGCCGCCCAGCACGGCGTACCGGTGCGCCTGGCACGCAACCTGGGCAGCCGGATCCACCCCGTCAAGCGCCTGTACAAAACCCTGCTCAACCGGCGCCTGCGCCAACTGGCCGCAAGCACCGCCGACTATGTCTGCACCCCGGCAGACCTGCGCGACCTGGCACCGCCCGAGCGGGGCCTGCTGGAAGTCATCGCCCACCCCAGCCTGCTCGACGGCGACTTCGGCGATACCTACCTGCGCCCCGAAGAGTCCTTGAGCCAGGTCCTGCAACAGCGCCTGGAAGGCATCGAGCGAGTGTCCTATGGCCACCGGGCCTCATCCGGCGGGGCCTGGAGCAATGCCGGGCGCCGGCACACCGATGCCTTTCAAAAACAGCAGCCGGGCAGTTAAGCTGCGCCCCCCATCATTGGCAAAGGAACGCTGCCCCATGAAGTTCGGATACACCATCGTCTACGTCCCCGACGTCGCCGCCTCCCTGGCCTTTTTCGAACAGGCCTTTGGTTTTGCCCGCGGGTTTTTGCATGAATCCGGAACCTACGGCGAACTGGCCAGCGGTGAAACCACCCTGTCCTTTGCCGCCCACGAACTGGGGGAGATGAACTTCCCCGGCGGCCACATCCAGGCCCACGCCTCAGCGCAACCTTTAGGGATGGAAATCGGCCTCGTCACCGACGACGTCCACGGCGCCCACACCCGCGCCCTGGACCATGGCGCCACGGAGCTCAGCGCGCCACAGCGCAAACCCTGGGGGCAAGTGGTGTCCTACGTGCGCTGCCCGGACGGCACCTTGGTGGAGTTGTGCACGCCGATCCAGGCTTGATTGCGCGGTGATGGCGAACCAGTGGGCCGCGTTGCCGGGGGCATTTGTGGGAGCGGGCCTGCCCGCGATGGCGGCATTGCAAGCGCTAGAGGGGCATCGGCTGTACCGGCCTCATCGCGGGCAGAGCCCCACAAAGGCCGATCATTTCTACTGGCCTCTGGGATAAGGCCCTGGTGCCCCAAAAAGAGTATTTCCGCTCCCGGATGCCCTGATCTGGTTCATCCCCTTTCTCGCCACACCCCACCATCAGCCGCGTAAAACCCTCTGCCTAGAGCCCTGCAACCCCATATATCCAACACTGGCACGAACCCTGCTACACCCCAGGCACACCCCCGAGTGGTCATCGACGACCACTGGCCTGCCCAGGCACGGGCGCGGTGATCCAGGCAACGCGGCCCAGGTCCCTCACCGCTAGCACAACGAACGCCAGGCAAAGACGCCTGGAGCTGATTCCCCAGCTCCAGGCGTTTTTTTTTGCTTTTTATTTGGCCCCCGCCCGGGCCGCGACCCGTTTCGAGGAAAGGCTATGAACCCCACCGTCACCCCCACCCCACGCGAAACCCTGGTGATTATCGGCAACGGCATGGTCGGCCATCATTGCGTCGAGCAACTGATCGAACAGGGCGCCCTGGCCCGCTATGAGGTGCATGTGTTCGGCGAAGAGCGCCAGCGCGCTTATGACCGCGTGCACCTGTCCGAATACTTCGCTGGGCGCGACGCCGAGTCCCTGGCCCTGGGCGATGCCGACCTCTACCTGCGCCACGGTGTGCACCTGCACCTGGGTGAACCGGTGCTGGCGCTCGACCGCGAGGCCAAGCAGATCGTCACCGGCGCCGGGCGTCAGGCCTACGACTGCCTGGTGCTGGCCACCGGTTCCTTCCCCTTTGTGCCGCCGATTCCCGGTGCGGCGGGCCCTTCGCGCCTGGTCTACCGCACGCTCGACGACCTCGACACTATCCGCGCCGCCGCCACCACCGCGCGCCGCGGTGTGGTAGTGGGCGGTGGGCTGCTGGGGCTGGAGGCGGCCAACGCGCTCAAGTCCTTGGGGCTGGAGGCCCATGTGGTGGAGTTCGCCGCGCAACTGATGCCGGTGCAACTCGACAGCCTGGGCGGCGAGGCCCTGCGCTCGCGCATCGAAGCCCTCGGCGTGCAGGTGCACCTGTCCCGCGCCACCCGGGAGATCGTCGCCGGCGAGGACTACGCCTACCGCATGAACTTCACCGACGAGCAGTTCCTGGAAACCGACCTGATCCTGTTCTCCGCCGGCATCCGCCCCCAGGACGCCCTCGCCCGCGACGCTGGGCTGGACGTGGCGCCCCGGGGCGGGGTGATGGTGGACAACCACTGTCGCACCAGCGATGCAGCGATCTTCGCCATCGGCGAATGCGCCTCGTGGAACGGCAGCGTGTTCGGCCTGGTCGCCCCCGGCTACACCATGGCCCGCACCGTTGCCGCGCACCTGGCCGGGCACGTGGCGCAACCCTTCACCGGCGCCGACATGTCCACCAAGCTCAAGTTGCTGGGAGTGGATGTCGGCTCCATCGGCGACGCCCACGCCACCACGCCGGGCGCACGCAGCTATCGCTACATCGACGAAGCCAGCGCCAGTTACCGGCGCCTGGTGGTGTCCGCCGACGGCAAGCATGTGCTGGGGGCGGTGCTGATTGGCGACAACAGCTACTACGACACCCTGCTGCAATACGCGCAAAACGGCATCGCCCTGCCCCAGGAACCGGCCAGCCTGATCCTGCCCAGCGGCGGCGCGGCCCCGGCGCTGGGCGCCGACGCTCTGCCCGCCAGCGCCACCCTGTGCTCGTGCCACAACGTCAGCAAAGGCGCGGTGTGCTGCGCCATCGACGCCGGGTGCAGCGACCTCGGTGCGCTCAAGCAACTGACCCGCGCCGCCACCGGTTGCGGCGGTTGCAGCGCCCTGCTCAAGCAAGTGTTCGAGCATGAACTCAGCGCCCGTGGCGTGGCGGTGGACAAGAGCCTGTGCGAGCACTTCGCCTATACCCGCCAGGAGCTCTACGCCCTGGTGCGCGTCGAAGGCATCGAGGATTTCGACCAACTGCTGCGCCGCCACGGCCGTGGCCACCTGGGCTGCGACATCTGCAAGCCGACTGTGGGTTCGATCCTCGCCTCGTGCTGGAACCAACCGATCATGGACCCGGCCCGGGTGGCCCTACAGGACACCAACGACACCTTCATGGCCAACATGCAGAAAAACGGCACCTACTCCATCATCCCGCGCATCGCCGCCGGCGAGATCACCCCCGACAAGCTCATGGTGCTGGGCGCGGTGGCGAAGAAGTACGACCTCTACACCAAGATCACCGGCGGCCAGCGCATCGACCTGTTCGGCGCGCAACTGCACGAACTGCCGGACATCTGGGGCGAACTGGTGGCGGCCGGGTTCGAGACCGGCCACGGCTATGGCAAATCCCTGCGCACGGTCAAATCCTGCGTGGGCAGTACCTGGTGCCGCTATGGCGTGCAAGACAGCGTGGCCATGGCCCTGCACTTGGAGAACCGCTACAAGGGCCTGCGCGCGCCGCACAAATTCAAACTGGCGGTTTCAGGCTGCACCCGCGAATGCGCCGAGGCGCAAAGCAAGGACATCGGCGTCATCGCCACGGAAAAAGGCTGGAACCTTTACGTCTGCGGCAACGGCGGCATGCGCCCGCGCCACGCCGAGCTGCTGGCCACCGACCTCGATGACGCGACCCTGCTGCGCTACATCGACCGTTTCCTGATGTTCTACATCCGCACCGCCGACAAACTGCAACGCACCTCGGTGTGGCGCGAAAGCCTGGAGGGTGGCCTGGACTACCTCAAAGCCGTGGTCATCGACGACAGCCTGGGGCTGGCGGGCGAGTTGGAGGCGCAGATGCACCAGGTGGTCGAGCGCTACGAATGCGAATGGGCCAACGCGATCGCCGACCCGGAAAAACTCAAGCGCTTTCGCACCTTCGTCAACGACCGACGCGCCGACCCGGACATCCACTTCGTCAAGGAGCGCGGCCAGCGCCGCCCGGTCCACAACCATGAACTGCAACTGATAAGCGTCACCCAGGAGGCCCACTGATGACCCCGCCAAACACCCTGCGAAACGCCGCCCCAGCCGTGCACTGGCAAGCACTGTGCAGCCGCCAGGACCTGGTGGCCGACTCGGGCGTTGTCGCCTGGTTCGACGGCGCCCAGGTGGCACTGTTCTACCTCAGCAGCGAAGAGCGCCTATACGCCGTGGATAACCGCGACCCGCAATCGGGGGCCAACGTGATCGGCCGCGGCATCGTCGGCCACCTCAAAGGCCACCGCGTCATTGCCTCGCCGCTGTACAAACAGCACTTCTGCCTCGACGACGGCCACTGCCTCGAAGACCCCCAGCAACAACTGCGCACCTGGCCGGTGCGGCTGGTGGGAGATGTGGTGGAAATAGCCGGCTGACAAGTGCCCGCGCCCTTGCAGGCAATACAGCGGTGGCGGCTGTACCGGCCCCATCGCGGGCAGGCCCGCTCCCACAGTTGAACTGTGGTGCGGGTGGGATGTTCATTTTCCTTGGTGGGAGCGAGCCTGCTCGCGAGGGCGGCACTGAGTGGCGATGACAAATGGCAGGGGTAAGACAGTTGCTCCCACAGGTCCTGCCAGCAGCACCACTGGAACGGTGGGAGAGCGGTGTCGGCTGTGCTGGCCCCATCGCGGGCAGGCCCGCCCCCACAGTTGAACTGTGGTGCGGGTGGGGTGTTCATTTTCCTTGGTGGGAGCGAGCCTGCTCGCGAGGGCGGCACTGAGTGGCGATGACAAATGGCAGGGGTAAGACAGTTGCTCCCACAGGTCCTGCCAGCAGCACCACTGAACGGTGGGAGAGCGGTGTCGGCTGTGCTGGCCCCATCGCGGGCAGGCCCGCCCCCACAGTTGAACTGTGGTGCGGGTGGGATGTTCATTTTCCTTTGTGGGAGTGAGCCTGCTGGCGAGGGCGGCACTGAGTGGCGGTGACAAATGGCAGGGGTAAGACAGTTGCTCCCACAGGTCCTGCCAGCAGCACCACTGAACGGTGGGAGAGCGGTGTCGGCTGTGCTGGCCCCATCGCGGGCAGGCCCGCTCCCACAGTTGAACTGTGGTGCGGGTGGGATGTTCATTTTCCTTTGTGGGAGCGAGCCTGCTCGCGAGGGCGGCACTGAGTGGCGGTGACAAATGGCAGGGGTAAGACAGTTGCTCCCACAGGTCCTGCCAGCAGCACCACTGAACGGTGGGAGCGGGCCTGCCCGCGATGGCGGCGGTACAGGCGATGCACTTCTGGCCGCTGCAACACTGCCACCGCAGGCACGCACACCGCCTCAGAACGGTACTGTCAATTTCATCCAGTACGCCTGCCCTTCAGCACGGTTGCGCACTTGGGTTTCCTGCTCCCATTTGGCAGTGAGGAACCAGCCGTTGGGGTTGGTGTACTTCACCGAGGGGCCAACGGCGAAAACCCGGCCCTTGTTATCGTCGATGCGCTCGCCGTACTGGCGGTCGTCGGTAGTCTGGCGGTAGACGTAGCCGCCCACCCCCACCACCCAGCCATTGCCCAAGCCCCAGCCCAGGGCGTAGTCCACGTGCAGTTCCTGGCCGGAGCGGTAGTCGGTGTCGTCATTCTTGAGGTTGAAGTCGTACATGATCTTCGCGTCCAGGTTCCACCCCGCCGGGTCGATGTACGACAGCGCCAGCACCGGTTCGATGCCCCAGTAGTTGCGCCCGATGTTGGTCTGGTCGTGGCGCTCGTAGCGCCCGGTCGGGGCCAGCAGGTCGAGGGCGACGATGGCGTGCATTTTCTCGCTCAGGTGATAGCCCAGGGCCGGGCCGAAGATCACATCCCCCAGGCCTTGCTTGCTTTGCGAATGGCCATTGATCGAAACCTTGAGGTCCACCAGCGGCACCAACGCATGGAACGCCAGGCTGGCGCCCAGCACCTGCTGCTCGGTGACCCAGATCAGGCGCGGGGCGATGGAGTTGGCGCGAATGCGCAAGTCCACCGGCACCTTGCGCCCGTCATTGCCGCGCAAGGTGTCGGCCTCGTAATGGCCGACAAAAAACTGCGAGTACAGCCCCGGCGGCGGCATGGCCCCGGACAGGTAGTTTTCTGCGCCATTGGGGTAGGTAGAACCGCCGCCCTCGGTGGCCAGCGCCGGCAGCGCGACGCCGGCCAACAGGCCGCACAGCAGGGAAGCATTGGTTTTGCAGGTGAATGGGCTCATCAGGGTTGACCTTTTATTGTTGTTATCCGGGTTGATGGCGTTGCTTCTCTGTGGCCAGCGGGCTCGCCCGCGCTGGGGTGCGCAGCAGCCCCCAAACCGTGCCCGGCCGAACAGCGATTTACGGCCGCTACGCGACCGAGCGCGGGCGAGCCCGCTTGCTACACACAAGGCGCTAGATGCGCTTGAACAGTGCCGAGCGGTTGCCTTGGCTGGCGCCGTCGGCGGCGCTGTAGAAACGCTCCATAAAAATGTCGCGCTCGAACAGGCGCCCTTGCATCAGGCAACTGATCGCCGCGTCGATCATCGGCGGCGGCCCGCACAGGTAGGCCTTGTTGGCGCTGAAGCGGCCGTCGAAATGGGCCTTGGCCGCTTCGTGCACGTAGCCTTTGAAGCCTTGCCACTGCGGGTCGTCGTCGGCCTGGCTGAGGGCCGGTACGTAGCTGAAATTGGCGTGGCGCCGCGCCAAGTCCTCGAACAGTTCGCGGTTGTACAGTTCGGCGCGGTTGCGCGCGCCCTGGAACAGCACGATGCGCCGCCCATCACCGCGTTGCAGCAGGTCGAGGATCATCGATTGCGGGCTCGACAGCCCCGAGCCGCCGGCGATGAAAATCAGGTCGCCAGCCTGGGAATCACGGACAAAAAACTGCCCGTAAGGCCCGGCCACCGCCACTTCATCACCCACCTGCAAGCCCTGGTGGATATACCCGGTGGCCGCCCCACCCTCCACCCGCCGCACGTGCAGCTCTATTTCGTCGGCGCGGGTGGGCGGGTTGGCCAGGGAAAATGCCCGGGTGCCGTCGATGCCCGGCAGTTGCAGGTTGATGTATTGCCCAGGTTGGAACGCCATGGGCCGGTCCAGTTTCAGGTGCAAGCCCTTGATGGTGGGCGACAGGTCGGTCAGCGCGGTGACCCGCGCCCGGTAGTCCTGTACCGGGTGGCCGGCGAAATCGGCGTCCACGTCCAGGTCGGCCTCGATCACCATGTCGCTCTGGGGCATGGCGCAGCAGGCGAGGATCTTGCCCTCGTCGCGCTCCATGTCCATCAGGGCGAAGGTGGACGCCGCACCCAGGTCGGCTTCGCCTTCCAACACCTGGACCTTGCAGGTGGCGCAGGTGCCGTGGCCGCAGGCAAACGGCAGCCACACGCCCTGGCGTAGCGCCGCTTCGAGGATGGTCTGGCCCTCCTCGACCTCGATCTGTTCGCCAGTAGGCTCGATGGTGACTTGATAACTCATGGGCGCCTCCTCAATTGCCAGTGCCGGCGATGCCGTTAAGCCCAGGGGTGTCCAGGTGCAGCAGGCTCTTGTGGTCGATGCCATTAGCCGCCAGGCTCAGGGCTGGGTCGGGCACGAACGGGCGGTCGTTGAGGCGCCAGTGGGCGGTGGTGAAATCCACCTGTGCCGCATCCGGGTGCGCCACCAGGGCCGGGCGCAGCACCTGGGTGAGGAAGTCGGCAAACAGCATCTGCGGCGGCAGCGGCCAGGTGAACGGCGCGCAAAACATCAGGTGGCGTTCCCAGCACAGGTACACCAGTTGCAGGCCGTTGAAGTTTTCCTGGCGATCCAGGGCGATGGCCTCGTAGGGGCCGATGGCAGTCACGGGCATGGTCTTGTCCTTTCTTGTTATGGGTCGATGCCCCGGGGCTAAAGCCCCGGGTTGGGCGGGTTCAGCCGGCCTTGTGGTTGGGGTGCCATTGCTGCCAGCGCTGGTGCTCGGTGGAGCCCAGGTACTCGAAGTTGTCTTCGCCGGGGGTGATGTTGTAGTAGTCGCGCACCACCGACTCCACGTCCGCGCCGCCGCAGTTGCCCTGCAGGATCTGGTGCACCGGCAACCAGGCCTGGATGTACTTGTGCGGCTCGAAGGTGAAGATGTCGCAGCAGCCATCGGAGCAGAAGTGGTAGCGCTCGCCCTCATGCTCGGCGCTGCGGTGGCTCAGGGTGCTGGGGTCGTCGGGCTCGCTGAACGCCAGGGGGATCTGGCAGATCTGGCACAGCATCGGCAGGGTCGGGTTGTAGAAGCGCTCACCCTTTTCCTGCAGGGCGCGCCAGTGCTCGAAGCGCGGGCGGTAGATCGCGTCGAAGGTGTCCGGGTACTTTTGCGAGAGCCAGTCCAGCTCTTCGTCGGTGGGCATCCAGGTGTGGAAGTTGGTGGCTTGGCTGTACTGGTAGAAGATCGACCAGGCCTGGTGGGTGATGTGTTCCTTGCCGATGTTGGCCTCTTCCACGTACTTGGGCGCGCGGATGCCGTAGCGCTCCAGGTCCTTGAACAGCGCCCCGCCCGCCTCCTCGAAGTACACGCCCCAGGCCTCGGACCAGGACATGACTTTGTTGGGCAGCATGTAGTCCATCATCATGCCCACCAGGGTCAGCAGGCGATAACCGCGCCAGAACCACTTGTCGATCCAGCGCTGGATGATCGGCACGTTGTCTTCGTGCTGTTCGAGCAAAAACTTGATGACCTCCAGGCCCAACGTCATGTGCCGCGCCTCGTCGGACTGGGCCGAGAAACCGAAGGTTACGGTGGCCATGTCGCCGTTGAACGCCGCGCCGGACATGAAAGGCACGAACAACAGGTTGGTCAGCACGTACTCGAAGGAAAACGAAATCGCCGTGAGGAACTCGAACGGCCCCGCCGTGCGCGCGTCCTCGAAGAACGACTTGGGCACCGAGAGGAACCACACCCGGTCGTGCATATGGGCGAAATCATGCAGGCCGTTGAAGTGCTTGTTGTAGTGGCTCATGGCGTGGATCTGGGTCTGCACATGGCGCAGTTCATCGATGGCCTGCATCTGGCAGGCCACCCGTGCACCGGCGCCACTGAACTGCCGGCCAACCCGGGCAAACCCTTGGTAGGCCTGGTATTCCAGAGGCGTGACGCCGGACAGGAACAGCTTCAAGGCGTTGACGTAACGGGCGTCCGACAGGCTGGTGTGGCCGTTGTTCTGGGCAAAGGCATCGAAGATCGCGTAGAGCTTTTTCTCTTTCTCGGCCTGGTACTTCCAGTAGGTGTCCATGGTCAGGCGAAAGGGGTCTTCCCACTTGTCCCAGTCGGTGATCTTGATGCCCTCGAAGCGCTCCAGCGGGTAGATGTCTTCGTGGCGCTGGTAGCTCGGCTCCCAGTCCAGGTCCCGGGTCATGCAACGGTATTTTTCTTTGGCGTTCAGGCGTTTTTTCACGGCCATGACGGTTCTCCCGCAAATGTTCTTATTGTTGAAAAGCTACGGCACGCACGCCGCGGGTCAGGTGTTCCAGTGCAGGGAAAAACAGTCGTCCTCTTCCTCGACGTTGCCGCCCAGGGTAATCACGTACATGAGCATTTCCTGGATGTCCCAGGGGCTGGCGGTGAGGGCCTCGACCGTCTCGCGGCGGATGTCCAGGCGCGCGTCGGCCTCGATGCGGATCATCGACGGCTGGTGCTGCACCACGGCGCCGGGGTTGTCCTGGACGATGGCCTCGACAATGGCGCGGGCGTAATCGTTGTCCTGCAGGTTGATGTACACGCGCGAGGTCATGGCGCCACCCCGCTCAGGCCGATTTTCTTCAGGCGCACGGCAAACTCGCTGCACACCGCGTCCAGCGCCGCGTCGCCCGGGCCCATGGCTGCCAGCGGGCGCACGGCGGCCAAGGCGCGGCGGCTCCACTGATCGACCCAGGTTTCGACCCGCGCCAGGTTAGCCGGGCTTTCAGCAATCACGGTCTTGACCAGGGCATCGACCCAGCGCTGGCTCTCGGCGAACCACAGGCGCATGAACTCGGTGAGCATGCCCACCTGCCCGGCGCCGTTGGCGCTCAGTTGTTCGTCGAACTTGTGGAACAGCAGCGGGTACACCAGGCCATCGCTGACCAGGTTCTGCGCCAGGGTCAGCTCGAACCAGTCGCGCACCACCAGGCTGTCCTCGACATAGCGGCGCAGGCCTTGCCAGGCTGGGTCGCCCAGCCATTGCTGCTTGGCTTTGGCCAGCAGCAGGACGTCGCCGTCGTCGAGCATCAGGCCGATGCGCGACAGGTACTGGGCAATGCCCAGGCGATCCATGGCGTGGAACATGTGCATCTGGGTCAGGCTGGTGCCCAGGCCATCGGCGGCGATGTTGCTGTTGTTCATGTTCGCCCCCAACTCGGCGTGACGCAGGGGCAGCAGCAGCGCGCTGATCTGCGTCAAGCTCACGGGGTCGAGGCCAGCAAGCATGTTGCGCTTCTCGCAGAAGGCGTAGTCGTGCTCGGCGTTTTCCTGCATCCGCGCCCGGGCCTGGACGTAGGCGCCGTAGTAATACTGGCGCGGGTCGCTGACCTTGCCCCAGTCGGCCATGACCACGGCGGTGCGGGTCGGGTCGTTGAGCAATTTGTCGGGCTGCCACAGCGGGCGGTAATGGAAATTGGTGGCGGCCTCCAGGTCGAAACTGGCCTCCTGATAACGGCTGGCGGGCTTGTCGCCAAAACGCCGGCGGGTATGGCTGAAGGTATGGCGCAAGGTCTGCACCGTGGTGGTCTTGATTTCTACACTCATGGCTTGGGGTCCTTTGTTTTTGTTATGGGCCGGTGTGCGCTAGGCGTCGCCGTAGCGCCACTTGCGCATGTCGGCCTCGATGGCCGCGCACATCTGCGCATCCATGTGCTGCACCCGGTTGGCCTGGCAGAACTGGGCGAAGGCCGGGCGCGGCATGACCAGTTCGACATACAGGTCGGGCGTGCCGATGGCGAAGTCGAACTCGACGAAAGTGGCGGCTTCGTCACTGCGTACCCGCACATAGCGCGGCAAACGGTCGAACGGGGTGGATGGGGTGGGCATGCTCAACTCCTCACAGGGGCCAGAGGGGCTAGAGCAATGGCTGTGCCAGGACCGTTTCAAAAACCTTGGATTATTTCTATCCCATTGATTTACATCGTTAATAAATAAAATTAGGGAGCGCGCCGGGGTGTCTGGATGGTCTCGACCCCAGCCCGGGCGAGCGGGGTTTTTCATCATTTGATCCATCGCCCCAAGGCCGTTTGAGCAAATGGTGCAAGGCGCTGTGGCAATTGACTTTCGCGGCGAATTCAGGCCGTTTAATAAGCGCCTGAAAGCAACCTGTGGGCGCCTGCCACACCGCCACAGGCAATACCCAAAGTCCCTACTAAAAAAACAACAGGGGTTAGCGTGCATGAGCATCAAATACCGGGCCACGGAGCACGCTCCGCTGGTCAAGGACCTGGCCGAACGCATCCGATTCCTGGGCAGCGAAGGCAAAATCTGGCTCGACGAACAACGCATGTTGCTGATGCAGGTGTCGGCCATGGCGTCGTGCCGGCGCGAGTTGATCGAGATGATCGGCGAAGAACGGGCCAAGGGTTTCTTCCTGCGCCTGGGCTATCAGTCGGGCCTCAAGGACGCCGAACTTGCCCGCAAACTTCGCCCTAATGGCAGCGATATCGAGATGTTTCTCACCGGCCCGCAACTGCATTCCCTTAAGGGCATGGTCAATGTGCGGCCGCTGAAAATGGACATCGACCTGGAGCGCGGCCACTTCTACGCCGACATCGAATGGCTCGATTCCTTCGAGGTGGAAAACCACCAGAGCGAGCACCTGCCCTCGCACCAACCGGTGTGCTGGATGCTGCTGGGTTACGCCATCAGCTACACCTCGTTTTTCGTCGGGCGCCAGATCATCTTCAAGGAAATCAGCTGCCGCGGCTGCGGTGACCTGCACTGCCGGATCATCGGCAAACCCGCCGAGCAATGGGACGACGCCGACGCCTTTATGCGCTATTTCCAGAGCGACCCGATCATCGAAGAGCTGCACAGCCTCAAGATCCAGATCGAGAGCCTGAACCAGCGCCTGGAACTGCGCGCCGGGCAGTTCTATGGCATTGGCCAGTCGGCGATCTACCGCAAGACCTGCGCCCTGATCGACAAGGCCGCGCCGGGCAAGACCTCGGTGCTGCTGACCGGCGAAACCGGGGTGGGCAAGGAAATCATCGCCCGCAGCGTACACCTGCGCAGCGAGCGCGCCGACGGGCCGTTCATTGCCCTCAACTGCGCGGCAATCCCGGCGGACCTGATCGAATCGGAGCTGTTCGGCGTGGAGAAAGGCGCGTTCACCGGCGCCCACCAATCACGCATGGGGCGCTTCGAGCGGGCCAATGGCGGCACCCTGTTTCTCGATGAAATCGTCGAACTCACGCCCAGGGCCCAGGCCAGCCTGCTGCGGGTGTTGCAGGAAGGCGAACTGGAACGGGTGGGCGACAGCCAGACCCGCCGCGTCGATGTGCGGGTCATCGCCGCTACCCATGAAGATTTGGCCCAAGCCGTCAAGGCCGGGCGTTTTCGCGCCGACCTGTATTACCGCCTGAACGTCTACCCGGTGAAAATCCCCGCCCTGCGCGAGCGCCGCGAGGATATCCCGCTGCTGATCGAACACTTCCTCGACAAGCTCCACGCCACCTACCCGAAGAAAAACCTTGGCCTCTCCGACCGCGCCCTGGAGGCCTGCATGCGCTACGACTGGCCAGGCAATATCCGCGAGTTGGAGAACCTGATCGAACGTGGGGTGATTATCACCGACCACAACCAAAGCATCTGCGTCGACGCCCTGTTCCCGCACCTGGGCGACGAAGCCCAGAGCATTGGCCTGGGCAGCGACGGCAACCTGGTCAGCCAGGAACGGGACGTGGCCAGCGATTGGGCCGAACAACTGATGGACCGTGGCCTGAGCCTGGAACAGGTCGAACAGGCCATGCTCAACAGCGCCCTGCAACGGGCCGGGCAGAACGTCTCCGAAGCCGCACGCCTGCTGGGCATGACCCGCCCGGCGTTGGCCTATCGCTTGAAAAAAGCGCCGTTGTAGCAAGGGCTTGCGACAGAGGGGAGCGGTGCGTCAGGGCTGCCGCCATCGCGGGCAAGGCCCGCTCCCACAGAGGCTGCGGCTTGCCACACATCCCGCCAGCACCACGCCTCCACGGTGGGAGCGGGCCTCGCCCGCGATAGGGCCGGTACAGGCGATGCACCGCTGGCGGCAGGAGGGCGGCTATCACCGTTGAGGCCTATCACCGGAAAAATTGACAATAATCATTATTATTCGCAGCAAAGCTTCCTAGACTCGGGTTCCCACTCCCTCGAGCCCAGGAAATTCCCATGCGCACGCCCGTTTCGCTGTCTGTTGCCCTGCTGCTTCTGTCGCCCCTGGCCCAGGCCAAGGAATACCCGATTGGCGAACCGCAGTTCTGCCCTGGGCTGGAGGTGGGCGCCGTGTATTTGCAACCCATCGAGATGGCGCCAGCAGGGATGATGCGCGCCACCGCCGATTCCGATGTGCACCTGGAAGCCGATATCCGCGCCACCGCCGACAACCGCCAGGGCTTTCAGGAAGGCAGTTTCGTGCCCTACCTGAATGTGGCCTTCAGTTTGAAAAAACAGGGCGCCAGCGACGAGATCAAAGGGGATTTCCACGCCATGGTGGCCAATGACGGGCCGCACTACGGCGACAACGTCAAGTTGCTCGGCCCAGGCAAGTACCAGCTCACGTTCACTGTGCTACCACCCTCGGGCCACGCTTCGCTGGGCCGCCACACCGACAAGGAAACCGGCGTCGAACCCTGGTTCGAGCGCTGCGAACTCCAGTACGAATTCGTCTACGCGGGGATCGGCAAGAAAGGCGGCTATTGAATGGCGATCCCTTCCCGCTTCGCCCAGACCCACCGGCGCTTCGGCGCGCTGCTGTTGGCCCTGGCGGTCACGCCGCTGGCCGCCGCGCCGCTGCCCACCTATGAGCTGAGCATCGACGACGGCCATTTCACCCCGGCCCTGTTGGAAGTACCGGCGGGGCTGCGGTTCAAGATCGTGCTCAAGAACATCGGCCAAGGCCCGGCGGAGTTCGAGAGCACGCCGCTACGGGCGGAAAAGGTACTGTCGCCGGGGGTGACCACCTTCGTCGTGATCCACCCGCTCAAGCCTGGCCACTATCCGTTCTTCGACGAGTTCCACCCGCAATTGCCCGAGGGCGGCATTCTCGCCCGCTAACCGCTGGAGCCTTGCATGAATCAATCGATGTTCATCGTCTGGCGCGAAAGTGTCGAAGCCCTGTTGGTGATCGGCATTCTCCAGGCCTGGGTCGGCCAACAGGCCCAGGCCTCGCGCCTGCACCGTTTCCTGTGGGGCGGCGTGCTGTTGGGGCTGCTGCTGTCGGGAGTGCTGGCCGGGCTGATCCTGTTTGCTGGCGAGGCCATGAGCGGCGCGGCCAATGAGTGGTTCCAGGCTGCGCTGACCCTGGTCGCCAGCCTGCTGATCGTGCAGATGGTCAGTTGGATGCACCGCCACGGCCGCACCCTGCGCCACGACCTGCTGCGCGACGCCGATCACCAGGTGGCGCGCCAGGGCGGCCTCGGCCTGCTATTGCTGGCGATGCTGGCGGTGAGCCGCGAAGGCAGCGAAACCGTGGTCTTCCTCTATGGCCTGGGCGCGCGCCTGCAAGGCTCGGCCCTGGGCCTGTTCGCCATCGGTGGCGTACTTGGCCTGTTGCTGGCGGGCCTGACCGTGGCTGTGTTGCACGGCAGCCGCCGGTTCATTTCCTGGCGCAGTTTTTTCGCCATCAGCGAAGTCATTCTCCTGCTGCTGGGCGCCGCGCTGCTGGTCAGCGCCACCGAGCGCATCGGCGGCCAGTTGCTTGCCCTGGATGTGCCGCAATGGGTGTATGGCGCGGTCGGTGAGGGCCTGTGGGACACGGGCCCGTGGTTGGATGACGGCCGTGGCCTGGGCAGTTTCCTCGCCGATTTTGCCGGCTACCGGGCCAGCCCCAGCGCCGCCGTGCTGCTGGCGGTGGTGGCTTACTGGCTGGGCGTCGGTGGCTGGCTGCGCCGCGCCTCCCGCGAGCGCCTGCCATGTCCGGCCTGAGCCTGGGCAACCGTTGGCTCGCACGCCTGGGCGATGGCATGCGCCGCCATGGCGCAGCGATCCGCGCCATGCAATGGGCGGTGGTGCTGTTCTACGCCGTGCTGCTGGTGATCCCAGCGTGGCTGCCGTTGCCCGACAGCCAGGCGCGGATGCTGGATAACCTGACCCTGTTCGCACAGTTTCTGTTCTGGGGCCTGTGGTGGCCGTTCGTGCTGTTGTCCATCGTCCTGTTCGGGCGCCTGTGGTGCGGCGTGCTCTGCCCCGAAGGTTCCCTCAGCGAATGGGCCAGCCGCCACGGCCGTGGCCTGGGCGTGCCGCGCTGGCTGCGCTGGGGTGGTTGGCCGACCCTGGCGTTCTGCCTGACCACCCTCTACGGCCAATTGATAAGCGTCTATGACTACGCCCAGGCCGCGTTGCTGATCCTCGGCGGCTCCACGGTGGCCGCCGTGGCGGTGGGCCTGATGTTTGTGCGCGGCAAGCGCATCTGGTGCCGCTACCTGTGCCCGGTCAGCGGCGTGTTCGCCCTGCTCGCGCGCCTGGCCCCGGTGCATTTCGCCGTGGACGAACAGCGCTGGCTGGCCAACACCGCCCCGCGCCTGCCCCCGCCCAACTGCGCGCCGCTGCTGGACATCCGCCGCATGCGTGGCGCCAGCGACTGCCATGCCTGCGGGCGCTGCAACGGGCAACGCGGCGCGGTGCAGTTGATCGCCCGCTCCAGCAACGCGGAAATCCTCGACGCCGACCCGCGCAGCGTATCGCTGTGGGATGCGCGCTTGCTGCTGTTCGGCGTGATCGGCCTGGCCATGGGCGCCTTCCAATGGACCGTCAGCCCCTGGTTCATCACCCTCAAACAGGCCCTGGCGCAGTGGCTGGTGGAGCACGATGTGCTGTGGCCCCTGGACGACAACGCCCCCTGGTGGCTGCTGACCCACTACCCGCAACTCAACGACAGTTTCAGTTGGCTCGACGGCGCCAGCATCGTCCTCTACCTGGGCCTGAGCGCCCTGCTGCTGGGCGGTGGCCTGATGCTCCTGCTGCGCCTGGCCGCGCGCCTGGGCCGCCAGCCCTACCTGGCGCTGGCCCTGACCCTAACCCCCGTGGGCGCCGCCGGGTTGTTCCTCGGCCTCTCGGCCACCACCGTCAAACTGCTGCGCTACGAAGGCCTGATCCTGGCCTGGGTACAACCGGCCCGCGCCTTGCTGTTGCTGGCGGCCATTGCCTGGTGCCTGGCCCTGGGCTGGAAACGCCTGGGCCGCGACCCCGCCGCCCCCACCCGCCGCCTCGCCGCCATGGCGTGCCTGATAGCCGCAAATGGCGGCGTGGGCCTCGGCTGGTGGTTGCAATTCTGGGGGTGGTAGAGGGGGGGTGAGCGAAAAGCTGCAAGCTCCTGCCTCTGCTTGCAGCTTGTAACTCACAGCTCACAACTGCTCCCCCTCCTATCCTCGCAAGATGAATTCCGGAAACAGCTCGCGCATTTGCGCCCATAGTTCTGCCTGGCGGGTTTGGGGGGAGATGAGGGACAGTTCGGGGTCGAGCATGCGGGCGGTGCGGACCAGTTGGATGGCGAAGCGTTTTACCCCGCGCTCGCTCAGTTGTTCGGCCAACTCCAGCAGGCGCGGCGGGTCGAACAAGTGCCAGTGCACGGTGGTGCGGCATTCGTAGTCCACGCCGCTGTCGAGCAGGTGGTCCAGGCTGCGCCAGTTGGCGGCACCGCTGCCGGCCACGCCGGTCACGCTTTCGCTGTCCTGGGGCAGGGCTTTGACGTCGAAACCTACCCAATCGGCCAAGCCCACCACTTTGGCGAACGCTGCGGGTTTGATCCCGGCGCTGTGCAGGCCGATGCGAAAGCCCATTTGCCGCACTTCATGGATGGCCGCCGGTAAGCCTTCTTGCAGGGTCGGTTCGCCGCCGCTGAACACCACGGCGTCGAGCAGGCCTTGGCGGCGTTGCAAAAACGCCAACACCCGGCACCAATCCAGCTCGGCGCTACCGCGCGGGCCGATCAGGTCCGGGTTGTGGCAGTAACGACAACGCCAGGCACAGCCCTGGCAAAACAGCACGCAGGCCAGTTGCCCGGGGTAGTCGAGCGTGGTCAGGGGCACCAGGCCCCCGACCCTGAGCATTCGACTCATTGGCGGGCGGCCATGGCCGCGGTTTCGGTGAAGTGCTGACGCTCGCGGTGTTCCGATTGCTTACCGGGGTTGAAGGCCGCGACGGGGCGGTGGTAGCCCATCACCCGGGTCCAGACTTCACAGCGTTGGCGTTGGTCTTGCGGCAGGGTTGCGGTGGCATTCATGGTGAGACTCCTTGCGGTGGGTAAAGGGAAATCAGTCGGCGCTGCCAAGCACCTGGGCCTGTTGCAGCAGGGCTTCGTCGCACTTGGGGCAGAACTCGTGTTCGCCGTCGAGGTAGCCGTGCACCGGGCAGATGGAGAAGGTTGGCGTCACGGTCAGGTACGGCAGGCGGAACCGGCCCAGGGCGTTGCGCACCAGTTGCTTGCAGGCCTGGGTCGAGGAAATGCGCTCGGCCATGTACAGGTGCAGCACGGTGCCGCCGGTGTATTTGCATTGCAGCGCATCTTGCAGTTCCAGCGCCTCGAAGGGGTCGTCGGTGAAGCCCACCGGCAGTTGCGAGGAGTTGGTGTAGTACGGCGCCGTGGCGCAACCGGCCTGGAGGATGTCCGGGTAGCGCTTGAGGTCTTCCTTGGCGAAGCGGTACGTGGTGCCTTCGGCCGGGGTGGCTTCAAGGTTGTACAGGTGGCCGGTTTCTTCCTGAAAGCGCAGCAGGGTGGCGCGTACATGGTCGAGCAGGCGCAGGGCGAATTCGCGGCCCTGTTCGGTGTGCGTGCCCTCTTGGTCACCACTGAAGTTGCGCAGCATCTCGTGCAGGCCGTTGAGGCCGATGGTGGAGAAGTGATTGCGCAAGGTGCCCAGGTAGCGCTTGGTGTAGGGGTAGAGGCCGGCGTCCATGTGGTGCTGGATCACCTTGCGCTTGACCTCCAGGCTCTCCATCGCCAGTTCCATCAGGGTGTCCAGGCGCTGCAACAGGCCGCTGGTGTTGCCCCGGAACACATAGCCCAGGCGCGCGCAGTTGATGGTCACCACCCCCAGCGAACCGGTCTGCTCCGCCGAGCCGAACAGGCCGCCGCCACGCTTGAGCAGTTCGCGCACGTCCAGTTGCAGGCGGCAGCACATCGAGCGCACCTGGTTGGGCAGCATGTCGGAGTTGAGGAAGTTCTGGAAATACGGCAGGCCATAGCGCGCGGTCATCTCGAACAGGCGATCGGCGTTTTCGCTGTCCCACGGGAAATCATGGGTGATGTTGTAGGTGGGGATCGGGAAGGTGAACACCCGCCCCTTCGCGTCGCCGGCCTGCATCACTTCGATGTAGGCGCGGTTGAGCAGCTCCATTTCCGCTTGCAGGTCGCCGTAGGCAAAAGGCATTTCCTCGCCACCGATCACCGGGATCTGCTCGCGCAGATCTTCCGGGCAGACCCAGTCGAACGTCAGGTTGGTGAACGGCGTCTGGGTGCCCCAGCGCGACGGCACGTTGAGGTTGTAGATGAACTCTTGCAGGGCCTGGCGGATCTCGGGGTAGGTCAGTTGGTCCTTGCGCACATAGGGCGCCAGGTAGGTGTCGAAGGAGCTGAACGCCTGGGCGCCGGCCCATTCGTTTTGCAGGGTGCCGAGGAAGTTGACCATTTGTCCCAGGGCGCTGCTCAGGTGCTTGGGCGGCCCCGCCTCCACTCGCCCCGGCACGCCGTTGAGGCCTTCGTGCAGCAGGGTGCGCAGGGACCAACCGGCGCAGTAGCCGGCGAGCATGTCCAGGTCGTGGATATGCAGGTCGCCCTCGCGGTGGGCCTGGCCGATTTCATGGCTGTAGACCTCATCCAGCCAGTAGTTGGCGGTGACCTTGCCCGACACGTTGAGCACCAGCCCGCCCAAGGAGTAGCCCTGGTTGGCGTTGGCCTGCACGCGCCAGTCGTCGCGGTCCAGGTACTCGTTCATCGAGGTGGCGACTTCCACCAGGGTCTTGCGGTCGCGACGCAGGCGTCCGTGTTGCTCGCGGTAGACGATATAGGCACGCATGGCAAAGAAGTAGCCGGCGTCCATCAACACCCGCTCCACCCGGTCCTGGATCTGCTCGACATGCAAGCGGCCATGGCCCTCCAGGCGTGCGAGTACGGCGTCGAGCAACACCTCGGCCTCAACCTCGGTGTACTCGCCCGTGGCCCGCCCAGCGGCGATCAACGCCTGGCGGATCTTATCGGCATCAAAGGCCACCAGGCTGCCATCGCGCTTATGCAACCGGTTCAGTCCCGCCGTAATCAACGTGCTCTGCATCCCGCCTCCAGACACTACATATAGGTGTTTATAGTTTTAAAAACACAAGATGCGGGAAAGACTACGGACAAAGCCCCCTCAGGCCATTGACCGACATCAAGTTTTGCAGGCGAAAAAAACCGCCCACAGGGGCGGCAAAAGGGAATTGATCGCATTAGGTGCGGGCCCTGCCCGCGAGGAAGCCGGGGCAGGCGCTGCACTTCTGGCGGCCGGAATGCCGCCATCGCGGGCAGGCCCGCTCCCACAGAAGAGAAACAAATCCCGCCCACAGCCACAGAGGAAAAACAAACCTCGCCCACAGCCCCTTAACCGCCACTCACACTCATAAACCGCAAAATCTGCACCGAACCATCGGGGCTGAAGTCGTGGCGTTGGGGTTTGCCGCGCAAGGCGGTTTGGATGGCTTCGATCAGCGGCGCGTCGTTCAAGGGGTAGCGGCGCAGCAGGCCGCGCAGGTCCAGGGCGTTTTCCTGGCCCAGGCACAGCAGCAGGCGCCCTTCCACGGTCATGCGCACCCGGTTGCAGGTGGCGCAGAAGTTGTGGCTGTTGGGCGAGATAAAGCCAATGCGCGTCTGCGCGTGGCGGGCCAGGCGCACATAGCGCGCCGGGCCGCCGCTGCTTTCGGTGCTGTCGAGCAGGGTGTGATCGCGCTCGATCAGCGCCCGCACCTCGTCACTGGAGCAGAACGACTCGCCGCGTTCGCGGCCCACCTCGCCCAGGGGCATCTCCTCGATAAAGCTGATGTCGATGCCCTGGTCGATGGCGTATTGCACCAGCGCCGGCACTTCGTCGAAGTTACGCCCCTTCATCACCACGCAGTTGAGCTTGACCCGGGCGAACCCCGCGTCCCGCGCCGCTTCGATCCCGGCCAGCACCTGGGCCAGGTCGCCGTTGCGGGTGATGGCGCGAAACCGCGCCGGGTCGAGGCTGTCCAGGCTGATGTTGATGCGCTTGACCCCCGCCTCCACCAGCGGCCGCGCCAGGCGCCCGAGTTGCGAGCCGTTGCTGGTCATCACCAATTCGCGCAGCCCTGGCAGCGCGGCGATGTGCCGGCATAGGTCGACAATCCCCGGGCGAATCAGCGGCTCGCCTCCGGTCAGGCGGATCTTGCGCACCCCCAGGCCGACAAACACCCCGGCCAGGCGCTGCAACTCTTCCAGGGTCAGCACCTGTTGGCGGGGCAGGAAGGTCATGTTCTGCGCCATGCAATACACACAGCGAAAATCACAACGATCGGTGACCGACATCCGCAGATAGTCGATCTGGCGTCCAAAACCATCCTGCATGACTGTTTTCATCCCATACTCCCCGTTGGCCAAAGGCTCACTGCACCAGCGGCGAGTCCGCGCCCTGCAAGGCGATACCGCGCACATCGGCGGCGCCGATCAGGGTTTGCAGGTATTGCACCAGGGCCTTTTGCCACACGCCTTGCTGCAACTGAGTGCGGATCGCCACCGCCACCGCTTCATAGGGCAGCGGCATGCCTTCCACGCGCTGATCGACGCTCACCACGTGCCAGCCGTAGCGGCTTTCCAGGGGCTTGGCGCACAACCCCGGGGCCAGGGTGAACAGTTGCCGCTCGAACTCCGGCACCGTCTGGCCCTTGCTGATTTGCCCCAGCGCCCCACCCTGGGCCTTGGACGGGCAGGCCGAATACTTGAGCGCCAACTCGGCGAAGCTGCCGGGCAGGTCAGCCAGGCGTTGCACCAGGATGTCCGCCTGCTCGCGCGCCAAGTGGCGCGCCTCGGCGTCGTCCGGCGCGCACTCCAGGAGGATGTGCCGCACCGCCAGCAACGGTGCGCTGTGAAAGCGCGCCCGGTTGCTCTCGTAGTAACGCAGGCACGTGGCCTCGTCGCATTGCGGCACCTGCACTTCGCGCTCCAGCAGCAGGCGGGTGGCCGCTTCCTCTTCGTTTTCCCCGGCGCCGACCTGCAACAGCAGGCCTAGCTCGGCGATACGCTGCTGCAACAGCTCGCGGATCACCAGGGCGCGGGCGGCCAGGAACACCGCCTCCTCGCGGCTTTCAGCCGGGTGGTATTGCAGCTCCAGGGCCATGGCCTCGGGGGTGATGGCCACGCCGTTGACGCTGACGATGGGCCATTCCTGCTCGCTGCTGGCGATCAACTCTGGCGCAGCCTCGGCCACGGGCTCGAATTCCACCGCGCCGCTGGCAGCCGCCACTGGGGCCAGGCTTTCTTTATTGGACGACCCGCAGCCACCGCCGCCGTTGCCGCCGCCACATCCGCAGCCACTAGACATGATTGCCTCCTTGGGCTTTTTGCCGAACGATTTGATAACGCCGCCCCAAGTACCACACCGGCGCGCTGACGATATGCACCAGGCGGGTGAACGGGAACAGCACGAACAGGGTCAAGCCGAGGAACACGTGCAGCTTGTAGGTCAGGCCCACCGGGGCGATGGCCGCCGCCGCTTCCATCGGGCGCAGCATCACGGTGTTCTGCGCCCAGTCGGCGAGCAGCACCATCACCGAGCCGTCCATGTGGGCGGTGGAGGCGGCGATGGTCAGCAGGCCCAGGAGCAACTGCGCCAACAGCACGAACAGGATCAGGATGTCCGAGGGGCTGGAGGTGGCGCGTACCCGTGGGTCGGTCAGGCGGCGGTTGATGAGCATCAGCAGGCCGATCAGGCACAGGCCGCCGAAAAAGCCGCCCGAAACCATGGCCAACAACTGCTTATGCTCGGTGCTGATGACGTGGTGGTAGATCGACGCTGGGGTCAGCAGGCCGACAAAGTGCCCGGCCAACACAAACAACACGCCGACATGGAACAGGTTGCTCGCCACGCGCATGCCGCGCCCGCTGAGCATCTGGCTGGAGCCGGCCTTCCAGCTGTACTGCGACAGGTCGAACCGCGCCCAACTGCCGATCAGGCAGATCGCCAGGGCGACATAGGGATAAATCCCGAAGGCCAACAGATTCCACTTATCCATGCTTCACCTCCACGGCAGGCGCGCCGGCCTGCCCTTCATGCTGAAAATCCACCCAGTGCAACGGCACCGCGCTTTCCTCGCGGGCCTTGCCCGGGGCGCTGGGCATCGAGCTGCAACGGTCCTGCTGCTCGGCCTTCATAAAGTCCACAGCCTCTTCTTCCCAGACCTTGTCCAGGGCTTCGAGGGAGTCGTCGCGTACCTCCGCCGCCACTTGCTCACGCAACTCGGCCACGGCCTTTTGCGGCTCCATGCCGGCGATTTGCAGCAACGCACGAAAGCAACTGGCGTAAGCGCTTTCGCGCTCGTCCAGGCGCGCCGCCAGCAGGGCCAGTAAATGCCCGACATCCGCCAGGCCCTCGCGGGCCTCGATGTCTTCACGGGTGGAGAGGAACTCCAGGTACAACGGGATGTAGTCGGGCAGTTCCTTGACGCCGATGGCGAACCCCGCCGCTTCGTACTGGGCCATCATGTCGACCATGGCCTGGCCCCGGTCGCGGGACTCGCCGTGGACGTGCTCGAACAGCAAAAGCGACAGCGAGCGGCCACGGCCGAACAGCGCGCCGTAGTGTTCCTGGCCGTCCATCAGGTCATTGCCGCAGATCAGCTCCAGCAGCTCGAACAAACCGCCGCGCTGCTTGGGGCTGATTTCCCGGGCCTGGATGATCGCCTGCTCCAGTTCATCGCGCCCCTCTATCAGGCCCTGGGTCGGGTAATCGAGGAGCAACGAAATCACTTTCAGGATGCGCATGCTCATTCCTCCCACAGCTGTACGGTTTTGAGCACGTCGCGGCGGTTGGCCTTCTTCGCGCCGAACATGTTGGTATCGGAACTGCCGCTGCAGCCGCTGCCGAAGCTGAAACCACAACCCGAACGCTCGGCGAAGGCGTCGCTCAGGGCCTCTTCACGGTGGGCGCTGGGCACGACGAAGCGGTCTTCGTAGTTGGCGATGGCCAGGTAGCGGTACATCTCTTCAACCTGGGCCACGCTCAGGCCGACGTCTTCCAGCACTTGCAAATCCTGCACGCCGTCCACCTGTTCGGAGCGCTTGTAAGCGCGCATCGCCAGCAGGCGCTTGAGGGCGCGCTTGACCGGTTTTTCATCGCCGGCGGTGAGCAGGTTGGCCAGGTAGCGCAACGGAATGCGCAGGCTGTCGACGTCCGGGATCACCCCGTTCATGCCCACGGTGCCAGCCGCGGCGGCGTTCTGGATCGGCGACAGGGGCGGCACGTACCAGACCATCGGCAAAGTGCGGTACTCGGGGTGCAACGGCAGGGCCAATTTCCAGTCCACGGCCATTTTGTACACGGGCGAACGCTGCGCCGAGTCGATCACCGACTGCGGCACGCCATCGGCCAGGGCCTGGCGAATCACCGCCGGGTCATTGGGGTCGAGGAAAATTTCCAGCTGCTTCTCGTACAGGTCCTGCTCGTTGGCGGTGCTGGCCACCTCGCTGATGCGGTCGGCGTCGTAGAGCAGCACGCCGAGGTAGCGGATGCGCCCCACGCAGGTTTCGGCGCACACGGTGGGCATGCCGGCCTCGATGCGCGGGTAGCAGAAGATGCACTTCTCGGATTTGCCGCTTTTCCAGTTGAAGTAGATTTTCTTGTACGGGCAACCGCTGATGCACATGCGCCAGCCGCGGCATTTTTCCTGGTCGATCAGGACGATGCCGTCCTCTTCACGCTTGTAGATCGCGCCGCTGGGGCAAGACGCCGCGCACGCCGGGTTGAGGCAGTGCTCGCACAGGCGCGGCAAGTACATCATGAAGGTGTTTTCGTACTCGCCATAAATGTCGGCCTGGATCTGGTCGAAGTTCTTGTCCTTGCGCCGCTTGGCGAACTCGGTGCCCAGGATTTCCTCCCAGTTGGGGCCCCACTCGATTTTTTCCATGCGCTTGCCCGACACCAGCGAACGCGGGCGGGCCACCGGTTGGTGCTCGCCCAGGGGCGCGGTGTGCAGGTGCTGGTAGTCAAAGTCGAACGGCTCGTAGTAGTCGTCCAGGCTCGGCAGGTCGGGGTTGGCGAAGATGTTCGCCAGTACGCGGAACTTACCGCCAATCTTCGGGTTGATCGAGCCGTTGGCGTTGCGCACCCAACCGCCCTTCCACTTGTCCTGGTTTTCCCATTCCTTGGGGTAGCCGATGCCGGGCTTGGACTCGACGTTGTTGAACCATGCGTATTCCATGCCTTCGCGGCTGGTCCAGACGTTCTTGCAGGTGATCGAGCACGTGTGGCAACCGATGCACTTGTCCAGGTTCAGCACCATGCCGATCTGTGAGCGAATTTTCATCTCAGTTCTCCTCGATATCGGTCGGCAATGGGCGCGGCAGGTCATCGCCGCTGGAGCCATCGAGCCAATCCACCTTGGCCATCTTGCGCACCACGACGAATTCGTCGCGGTTGCAGCCCACGGTGCCGTAATAGTTGAAGCCGTAGGCCTGCTGGGCATAGCCGCCGATCATGTGGGTCGGCTTGAGCACCACCCGGGTCACGGAGTTGTGGTGCCCGCCACGGGTCTTGGTGGTTTCGGAACCGGGCAGGTTCACGATCCGTTCCTGGGCGTGGTACATCATCACCATGCCCTCCTTGACCCGCTGGCTGACCACTGCGCGGGCGGTCACGGCGCCGTTGATGTTGAAGCACTCGATCCAGTCGTTGTCCTCGATGCCGGCGCGCTGTGCGTCGATCTCCGAGAGCCAGACAATCGGCCCGCCACGGCTCAAGGTGAGCATCAGCAGGTTGTCGCTGTAGGTGCTGTGGATGCCCCATTTCTGGTGCGGGGTGATCCAGTTCAGGACGATCTCGGTGTGGCCGTTGCTGCGCTTGTCCTTGACGCCGGCGATGGTCTGGGTGTTGACCGGTGGGCGGTAGCTCATCAACTGCTCGCCGAAGGCCTGCATCCACGGGTGATCCTGGTAGAACTGCTGGCGGCCGGTGATGGTGCGCCATGGGATGTTTTCGTGGACGTTGGTGTAGCCGGCGTTGTAGCTCACGTGTTCGTCTTCCAGGCCCGACCAGGTGGGGCTGGAGATGATCTTGCGCGGCTGCGCCTGGATATCGCGGAAGCGGATCGCCTCGTGGGCCTTGGGCAGCGCCAGGTGGCTGTGGTCGATGCCGGTGAACTGCGACAGTGCGGCCCAGGCCTTGACCGCCACATGGCCGTTGGTTTCCGGGGCCAGGGACAGGATCACTTCGGCGGCGTCGATGGCGGTGTCGATTTTCGGCCGGCCCTTGCTGATGCCTTCATCGCCTTCGCGGTAGTTCAGTTCACCGAGAAATTTCACCTCGTCATCGGTGTTCCAGTTGATGCCCTTGCCGCCGTTGCCGAATTTTTCCAGCAAGGGGCCGAGCGAGGAGAACTGCTTGTAGATGTTCGGGTAGTCGCGTTCCACCACATGGATGTTGGGCGCGTTCTTGCCCGGTTGCGGCGCCACGCCGGCGGTTTTCCAGTCGGTGCCGCCAAAAGGCTGGGCCAGTTCGCCGACGCTGTCGTGCAACAGCGGCACGGTCACCAGGTCTTGCTCGACGCCCAGGTGGCCGTCGGTCATGGCCGAAAACGCCTTGGCGATGCCTTTGTAGATTTCCCAGTCCGAACGCGATTCCCACGCCGGGTCGATGGCGGCCGACAGCGGGTGGATGAAGGGGTGCATGTCGGAGGTGTTCATGTCGTCTTTTTCGTACCAGGTCGCCGTGGGCAGCACGATGTCGGAGTACATGCAGGTGGACGACATGCGAAAGTCCAGGGTGGTCACCAGGTCGAGCTTGCCGATGGCGCCCTCCTCGACCCATTCGGCCTCGGTGGGCGTGCAGTCGCCGACCTTGCCGCTGTCTTCGTTCATCACCCCGTTCTTGGTGCCCAGCAGGTACTTGAGCATGTACTCGTGGCCCTTGCCCGAGGAGCCCAGCAGGTTGGAGCGCCACACAAACATATTGCGCGGGAAGTTCACCGGGTTGTCCGGTTGCTCGCAGGCAAAGCGCAGGCTGCCGTCCTGCCAGGACTTGACCACGTAATCCTTGGGCGCCATGCCGGCCGCGGCCGCGTCACGGCATACGTGCAGCGGGTTCATGTTCAGTTGCGGCGCGCTGGGCAACCAGCCGGCGCGTTCGGCGCGGATGTTGTAGTCCAGGGCGTGTTGGGGGAACTGCGACTTGTCGGCCAGGGGCGAGAGCACGTCGTGCATGTTCATTTTTTCGTGGCGCCACTGGGAGCTGTGGCCGTAGAAGAAACTGGTGCCGTTCATCTGCCGTGGCGGGCGGTTCCAGTCCAGGCCGAAGGCCAGGGGCAGCCAGCCACATTGCGGGCGCAGTTTTTCCTGGCCCACGTAGTGGGCCCAGCCGCCGCCGGTCTGGCCGACGCAGCCGCAGAGCATGAGCATGTTGATGAGGCCACGGTAGTTCATGTCCATGTGGTACCAGTGGTTCATCGCCGCGCCGACGATAATCATCGAGCGGCCTCGGGTCTTGTCGGCGTTGTCGGCGAACTCACGGGCGATCTGGATGGCTTTCTCACGGCTCACGCCAGTGATCTGCTCCTGCCAGGCCGGCGTGCCGGGCACGCTGGCATCGTTGTAGTCGCGGGCCACGTTGGCGCCGCCCAGGCCACGGTCGATGGCCAGGTTGGCGGCCGACAGGTCGAACACCGTGGCCACCTTGACCTGGCTGCCATCGGCCAGGGTCAGGTTGTGCACCGGCACGCGGCGGTACTGCACCGCATCGCCCGCCACGTGCTGGAAGTAGTCCTGCACTTCGCCGGCGAAATAGGGGAAGCCCACTTCGGCCACATCGGCGCCGATCAGGCTCAGTTTGAGGTCGATTTCACGGCCTTCGCCGCCCTCGCGCGGCAGGATGTTCCACTTGCCCTTCTCGCCCCAGCGGTAGCCGATGGAGCCTTGCGGCGACACCAGTTCGCCGCTTGCGTCCATGGCGATGGTTTTCCACTCGGGGTTGTTCTCCTGGCCCAGGTTGTCGGCCAGGTCCGAGGCGCGCAGGAAGCGGTCGGGCTGGTAACCGGCACCCGGGGCGAAACCGGTCATGGGCTTGAGCAGCACCAGCACCGGCAAGTCCGTGAAGCGCTTGGCGTAATCGGTGAAGTACGCGCTCGGTTTGTCCAGGTGGAATTCTTTGAAGATCACATGGTTGAAAGCCTGGGCCAGGGCGGCGTCGGTGCCCTGCTTGGGGTTGAGCCACAGGTCGGTGAGCTTGGCCACTTCCGAGTAGTCGGGGGTGATGGCCACGGTCTTGGTGCCCTTGTAGCGCACCTCAGTGAAGAAGTGTGCATCCGGGGTACGGGTCTGCGGGACGTTGGAGCCCCAGGCAATGATGTAGTTGGAGTTGTACCAGTCGGCCGATTCCGGCACGTCGGTCTGCTCGCCCCAAACCATGGGGGACGCGGGCGGCAGGTCGCAGTACCAGTCGTAGAAACTCAGGCACACGCCGCCGATCAGCGACAGGTAACGCGAGCCGGCGGCGTAGCTGACCATGGACATGGCCGGGATCGGCGAGAAGCCCACCACCCGGTCAGGGCCGAATTCCTTGACGGTGTAGACGTTGGCGGCGGCGATGATTTCGTTGACTTCGTCCCAGTTGGAACGGATGAAGCCACCCATGCCGCGCTTGCTTTTATAGGACTCGGCCTTGGCCTTGTCCTCGACGATGCTTGCCCAGGCTTCCACCGGTTTCATGGTCAGCCGTGCTTCGCGCCACAGCTTGAGCAGGGGCTTGCGGATTTTCGGGTACTTGAGCCGGTTGGCGCTGTAGATGTACCAGCTGTAGCTGGCGCCACGGGGGCAGCCGCGCGGTTCGTGGTTGGGCAGGTCGTTGCGCGTGCGCGGGTAGTCGGTCTGCTGGGTTTCCCAGGTAATCAGGCCGTTTTTCACATAGATCTTCCACGAGCACGAGCCGGTGCAGTTCACCCCATGGGTGGAACGCACGATCTTGTCGTACTGCCAGCGCGAACGGTAGACGTTCTCCCAGTCGCGGGACTCCTGGCGGGTCTCGCCGTGACCATCGGAGAATTCGCCTTGCTTACGCTTGAAAAACCGCAGTTGGTCCAATAGATGACTCATGTCGCTTTCCTCTCAGGCTTGCTGCGGGGTTCTGTGCCCCGCCCACGCAATGGTTGGATTCGGGTCGGTTAGCAGGGGGTCTGCGCACCCTTGCGGGCGTACCACCACCAGGTCACGGCAATGCAACTCAGGTAGAAGCCGACGAACATGTAGAAGGCCGCCTCCGGGCCGCCGGTCAGGGCCATGGAGCTGCCGAAGGTCTTAGGAATGAAAAACGCACCGAAGGCGCCCATGGCGGAGCTGAAGCCCAGCACCGCGGCCGACTCCTTGCCGGCGTTGCGCAGCGCTTGCTCGCGCGCGGCGGGCGGTTGGCCGGCGCTGGCCTTTTCGTGGAGGGTGCGAAAAATCACCGGGATCATGCGAAAGGTCGAACCGTTGCCCACCCCGGTGGTGATGAACAGCAGCATGAACATGCCCAGGAACCCGTAGAAGTTGCCGCCCTGGCCGTTGTGCGGCAAAAAGTGCAGCACGCCGAACACCATCACGATCATCAACACGAAGTTCCACAGGGTCACGCGGGCGCCGCCCAGTTTGTCCGCCAGCCAGCCGCCCAGCGGCCGCACGAGGGCACCGACCAGGGGGCCGAGGAAGGCGAATTTGAGCGCGATCACGTCCGGGAACGAGGTTTTGATAAGCAGCGGGAACGCCGCCGAAAAACCGATGAACGAACCGAAGGTGGCCAGGTACAGCCAGCACATCAGCCAGTTGTGCTTGCGCTTGAAGATCACCGCTTGCTCGCTGAACGAAGCGCGGGCGCTGGACAGGTCGTTCATGCCGAACCAGGCGATCAGGGTTACAGCGATGATGAATGGCACCCAGATGAAACCGGCGTTCTGCAACCACAATTGGCTACCGTCGGCCAGCACTTGCGGGTTGCCGCCAATGAAGCCGAACACACCGAAGGTAATCACCAGCGGCACGCAGAACTGCATCACCGACACCCCCAGGTTACCCAGGCCGGCGTTCAGGCCCAGGGCCGTGCCTTGCTGGGCCTTGGGGTAGAAGAAGCTGATGTTGGACATACTGGAGGCGAAGTTGCCGCCGCCAAAACCGCAAAGCAAGGCGATCAGCACGAACACGCTGTAGGGGGTGTTGGGGTCTTGCACGGCAAAGCCCATCCACAGCGCCGGGGCCAACAGCGAGGCGGTGCTCAGGGCCGTCCAGCGGCGGCCGCCGAAGATCGGCACCATGAACGAGTAGAACACCCGCAAGGTCGCGCCGGACAACCCGGGCAATGCCGCCAGCCAGAACAACTGGTCGGTGGTGAAACTAAAGCCCACGGCGTTGAGGCGCACGATCACCGTGCTCCACACCATCCATACGGCAAAGGCCAGCAACAGTGCGGGAATGGAGATCCACAGGTTGCGGGTGGCGGTCTGCTTGCCGCTGGCGCCCCAGAATGCGGGGTCTTCGGGGCGCCAGTCATGGATCACTGGGCCCGAATCGGGCTTTTGCGCAATGGTCATAATCACTCTCCTCGCATCATTAAAAGGGCTGCCCTGGCGTATGCGTGTGTGTAGCAAGCGGGCTAGCTACAGGGGGCGTTTGCCCAGCAGCGGGTTCTTGCGCACTTCGCTCAGGTACATCCAGGCCAGCGACACCCAGACCACGCCGTACATCAACATGAAGCAGGACGAGCGCACGCCGGTCAGGTCCACCAGGGCGCCAAACAAAATCGGCAGCACAAACCCGCCCAGGCCACCGGCCAGGCCGACGATGCCGGACACCGCGCCCATGTTTTTCGGGTAGTCATCGCTGATGTATTTGAAGACCGAGGCCTTGCCGAACGCGAAGGCGATGCCCATCACGAACAGCAGCACGGTGAACAGGGTGGCGTTAAGGCCGATATGGAAATCCAGGGGGCCGTTGACGGTCTGCACCTGTAATTGGGTGGGCGGGTACGACAGCAAAAACAGGCAGACCCAGCTCACCCACAGCACCCACCAGGTCACGCTGTGGGCGCCCCAGCGGTCCGACATCCAACCGCCCACCGCGCGCAGCACACCGCCGGGCAGGGAGAAACAGGCCGCCAGCAACGCCGCGCTTTGCAGGCTGAAGCCGTATTCCTGCACGTAGTACTTGGTCATCCACAACGCCAGGGCCACGTAGCCGCCGAAGACGATCGAGTAGTACTGGCAGTAGCGCCACACGGCCGGGTCTTTCAGGCAAGCCAGTTGCTCGCGCAGGGTGGCGCCGCTGGCGCTGCGGTGGCTTTTGTTCTCGGCGGTGAGGAACCAGAACAGCAATGCGGTGATAAACAGGATCGCGCTGAACACCTTGGGCACCAGGTGCCAGGTGCCGAACGCAATCAACGCCGGGGCCAGGAACTTGGTGACCGCCGCCCCCGCATTGCCGGCGCCGAACACGCCCATGGCAAAACCCTGGTTGTCCTTGTCGAACCACTTGGCGACGTAGGCGATGCCCACCGAAAACGAACCGCCGGCCAAACCGACGAACAGGCCCAGCACCAGGAACTGCCAATAGGCAGTGGCGTAGGTAATCAGGTACAGCGGCAACACGCAGGTGAGCATCAGCAGAAAGAACACGATGCGCCCGCCGAAGCGGTCAGTGAGCAGCCCCAGGGGCAGGCGCACCAGCGAGCCGGTGAGCACAGGCGTGGCTGCCAGCAGGCCGAACTGGGTCTCGTTGAGTTGCAGCAACTCTTTGATGGGCACGCCCAACACGGCGAACATCATCCACACCATAAAACACACGGTGAAGGCCAGTGTGCTCATGCCCAGCACCAAGCCTTGTTGCATACGCGCTTGAGTCACGATGCTCTCCAGTCAGTTGAACAATGACTGCAGACTAGGGACACAGCCCCGGCAAAACTTGACTCAGGTCAACGTGGGCCTTGGGGGTATTGGCCTATGCTTGTGCCCTCTACCTCTTAGGTGGTAGTTCGAAAAACAAGAGAAATGCTTTGTTTATCAATGGATTGACCTCTTGTGCCGGCGTTTTCGCAGCGCTGCGACGGCCGGCAACTCTTTAGAGGTAGAACGCCAGGATCGGCAGCCCTTCCCTTCGCCACCTGGTTTTTCGGAGCCTTCCATGCCTGCTTTGCCCCCCCTGCCCGCGAGTCGCAGCCGATGCTGACCTGGCTGCGCCGTTCCCTGCCCGCCCGCGCCGGGTTGGCGGTGATCCTGATCGCCATCCTGGCCCTGGCCAGTTCCCTGAGCGCCGGGCTGATCGCCTGGTTCAGCCAGGGCGACGGCGCCGCGATCAACACCGCAGGTTCGGTGCGCATGGAAACCTACCACCTGAGCTGGAAACTCGCCGCCGGCGCCGACGCGCAAGAGATCCGCCGCATCAGCGACAGCCTGCAACAACGCCTGGAGAGCCAGTCCCTTAAAGCCGTGCTCGAAGACGGCCCCGCCAGCGCCCTGCAAACCAACTACCGGCAACTGCAACAGCGCTGGAACGAGGTGCTGCGCCCGGCCCTGGAACGCGGCGACGGGGTGTTCTTCCAGGCCAACGCCCTGCCCTTCGTCGAACACCTGAACCAATTCGTCACCCTGTTGCAGCGCCAGAGCGAACACAAACAGGGCTGGCAGCAGGCGATCCAGGGCATGGCGTTGTTCGCCACCCTGTTCATCCTGCTCATTGGCCTCTATCAATTGCAGTACGGCGTCATCATGCCGCTGCAAGAGTTGGTGGAAGCCACGCGGCGCTTTCGCCAGGGTGATTTCAAGGTGCGGGTCAACCATCAGTCCGCCGATGAGCTGGGGCAACTGGCCCTGAGTTTCAACGCCATGGCCGAGACCATCGAAGAGTCCCACCGCACCCTGGAAAGCCAGGTGCGCAACAAAACCCAACACCTGCAACAGGCCAACGCCGCCCTCGAACTGCTCTACCAAAGCAGCAGCAGCCTGGCCACGCGCCTGGCCAACGCCGAGGGCCTGGACCAGTTGATCCAACGCTTCCAGCAACGCCTGCCGGGCTTGCGCCTGTCGCTGTGCCTGCAAGGCCATTACCTGGCGCCGGCCAAGCAGATGCTCGCCCTGCATGGCGAGAACAGCCGCAACGTCTGCGCCGTGGGTGACTGCGCCACCTGCCAAAAGCAAAAGGCCGGCCCGCCGCAGACCTTCAGCATCAGCAACCAGGGCAGCGAACTGGGCGAACTCAAGGCGCACTTCCTCGACGGCCACACCCCGCAACCCTGGGAAACCGAATTGATCCAGGCCTTGGCGCACCTGATCGGCACCTCGCTGTCCCTCAAGCGCCAGCGCGAGCAGGACCATCGCCTGCTGTTGCTGGAAGAACGCACCATCATCGCCCGCGAGCTGCACGACTCCCTGGCCCAGGCGCTGTCGTACATGAAGCTGCAAGTGAGCCGCATGCAAACCCTGATGCGCCGTGGCGAACCGGTGGAAACCCTGGAGAACGTCACCGCCGAACTGCGCGAGGGCCTGAACACCGCCTACCGCCAGTTGCGCGAGTTGCTCACCACCTTCCGCTTGCACATCCACGACGCCGGGCTGAGCCAGGAACTCAAGGACACCGCCCAGGAGTTTTCCCGCCGCGGCGACTTCCAGGTGCACTTGCACATCGACACCCTGGCCTTCGCGCTGTCGGCCAGCGAACAGATCCACCTGCTGCAAATTACCCGCGAAGCCCTGTCCAACTGCCTGCGCCACGCCCATGCGCAAAACGCCTGGCTGGCCTTGCGCCAGGAAGGCGAAACGGTGCGCCTGGTGATCGAGGACGACGGCCGTGGCTTTTGCGGCGCGGTGGACCAGCGCGAACACCACGGCCTGACCATCATGGACGAGCGCGCCCGCAGCCTGAACGGCCGCTTGCAGATCTTTTCCCGCTCCCCCCAGGGCACCCTGGTGCAACTGGAATTCCACCCCGAATTCCTCGGCCAGCCCACTGAAGGTACCGCCTCATGATCCCCTCCGCGCCCCACCGCCTCTTGCTGGTGGACGACCACCCGATGATGCGTCGTGGCATCCGCCAGATGCTCGAACTCGAAGACGACTTGCACGTGGTCGGCGAAGCCGGCAACGGCGAAGAAGCCCTGGCGTTGATCCACAGCCTCAAGCCCGACCTGGTGCTGCTGGACAACAACATGCCGCAGATGAATGGCCTGGAAACTCTGCGCCGCCTGCGCAGCCTGGACTGCACGGCCAAGGTGTTGCTGTTCACCGTGTCTGACGCCGAGGACGACATCCGCGACGCCCTGCGCCTGGACGCCGACGGCTACCAGCTCAAAGACATGGAACCCGAGTTGCTGGTGCAGTACATCCGCGATGCCTTGGCTGGCGAGCTGGTCATCAGCCCCGGGCTGACCCAGGCCATGGCCCAGGCCCTGCGCTCGGCTCCGCGCCAGGCCACGGTGGAACTGACCGAGCGCGAGCGCCAGGTACTCAAGAGCATCGCCAGCGGCTACAGCAACAAGGTGATCGGCCACAAACTGGGTATCACCGAAGGCACGGTCAAGGTCCACGTCAAGAACCTGCTGCACAAACTCGGCCTGCGCTCACGGGTGGAGGCGGCGGTGTGGGCCATGGAGCACCTGCGCCAGAGCGCCTGAGCCGACTGCCTCTTCGGAGGTAGGCCGGCAGAGGCATAGGCCGCCCGCGACGCGGGCGCTACCCTGTTCGTCAGCGGAGGTACGCCATGCTGACCCATCCATCCATTGTTCTGATCCTGCGTCGCCATCACTTATTCAGCCAGTTACCGGAAAAGGTCTTCCAGGACGTGTGCCAACTGGCCAACCTAAAACGCCTGGACGCCCAGGCCAGCCTGATGCACCAGGGCGACCCGGCGAAACGGTTTTTTCTGTTGGTCAGCGGCCAGATCAAGTTGCACCGGGTCACCGGCGAAGGCCAGGAAAACCTGGTGGAGATCATCCACGCCGGGCAGACCTTCGCCGAGGCCCTGCTGTTCAGCGAGGCCCGCTGCTACCCGGTCACCGCCACCGCCCTCAAAGACAGCGTGCTGGTCAGCATCGAAGGTACGCACTACCGCAAGGCCCTGGAGGAACAACCGAAAATCTGCCTGGCGATCCTGGGCAGCATGAGCATCCACCTGCACCAGCGCCTCAAGGACATCGACACCCTGACCCTGAGCAACGCCAGCCGCCGGGTCATCAACTTTCTGTTCCAGGAACGCGACCCGGTCAGCGGCGACGTGGTGCTGCAAGTGTCCAAACGCCTGGTGGCGTCGAAACTGGGCATCCAGCCAGAGACCTTCTCGCGCATCCTCCATCGCCTGGTCGAAGGCGGCCTGATCGAAATGCACCGGCGCAACATCCGCATCCTCGCCGAGGAAGAACTGGCGGTGTACCAACAATAAAGCCAGCCATAAGCCCCCTGTGGGAACAGGCTTTTGGTGACCCGAACAAGCCCCCCACCGGCGGGAGCGGGCTCGCCCCGCGATGGCGGCCAAGCATCCAAGATCGCCGGTGGCTTGTCACCGCCACTGCGTGCCGCCATCGCGAGCAGGCTCGCTCCCACAGAGAAAAATGAAAATCCCACCCACACCGCAGTTCAACTGTGGGAGCGAGCCCTGCTCGCGATGGCAATTTCAAGGCCGCCATCGCTGGCCAGCCAGCTCCCACAGGGCTTGGTCCGGGCGGCGATCCGACGATGGCGTTGTCGGTCTTGACGATGGTCAAGGCGCTGGGCAGGGGGCGCGGCACACTGACGCGGTTCATCCGTGGAGGTCTGTCATGTCCCGTGCCCACTTGCCGCTGGTCTATTCCTGTTCCGGCTGTTCCAACGTCGCTCAACTGGCCAATACCCTGGCCTTGCGCCTGGATCGTGCCGGGTTGGCGGAGATGTCGTGTATTGCCGGATTGGGCGGGCACGTGGCCTCGTTGGTGAACAAGGCCCGTTCGGGGCGGCCGATCGTCGCCCTGGACGGCTGCCCGCTGCAATGCGTGGAAGGCTGCCTGAACCAGCACGGGTTGGAGGCCGACGTACACGTCGTCCTTAGCCAGTACGGCCTGCGCAAACGCTACGGCCAGGATTGCAGCCAGGCTCAGAGCGACGATCTGTTCGAAGAAATCAAGCAATTGATGCAGCCGCAAGCGGCCAGCTTCAAGCCGCAGGCCTGAACCTCACCACTTGCCGCTTGCAGCTTACAAATCCGTACTTCCGACTATGGTTTCGATTTGCGCCCGCGTCAGGTCCACCAACAGTTGCGCCTGTTCCACCCGCAGTTGCAGCTCGAGGTCCTGGGACTGGCGTTGGTAGTCATCCTCCGACAGGGTGGTGCCTGCGTATTGTTCATCCAGGGTGGTTTGGCGCTTCAGGAAGGACTCGTTCAAGGCGTCGAATGCCGGGCGGTGACTGGTTTGGATGAACTCCACCCAAAAATCCCGACCGACAATGGACTGCAATTGCACCTCGGAGCCCTCCAGGGCACTGACCTGTGCCTGCGCGGCGTCGAGCATGGCGTTAGTGACGTTGGCCAAGGCGTGAAAGCGAAAGCTCTTGGGCTGCCCTGGCAATTGCAGGCGCTCACGCAGGCCCACCCGGTAGGCCAGGCGCACCTCCACTTCTTCGATCCGCGCCAGTTGGTGAAGCTGCTGCTCCTGGCTGAGGTCGGCCGTGGTAATGGCATCCCTGCGCTGCTGAATATCGCGCAAGGCGATGCTTTCCACTTCGTCCAGGCGGAACAAGCCCTTGGCCAAGTTGTAGAGCTGCTCGCCCTCTTCGCCCACCGCGCTGAGCAGGGTCGCGTTGTGCACCATCAAGGTGATTTCCAGGCTGCTGAAAGACAGCGCCGCGCGGTCTTCGCAGGCAGGCTCGCCGGCCTGTTCGAACAGCCGTGTGCGCAATTGGGTCGACTGCTCGGCCGCCTCCAGCATTTGCCAGATGCGCGCTTGCAGGTCGGGATAGCTTTCAGCGTCCACATAACTGTTACCCAAACGCTGCAGCAGTTCGAAAAACTCGTCAGCGCCCGGCTCGCGTCGCAGCGCATCCCACAGAGCAGTCTTGCTCCGGGCGTCTTCACCACTCAGGTTGTTCAGCCAACGCGCCACTGTGCCCCTCTGCCCGGTCGGCTCCACCTCGCCCAAGGTGAAGGTCGCGGGGAGGCGCCCTTGCACCCATTGTGGGTACTGCTGCTCAACGCGCGGCCAGTAGCCAAGCAGCTGTTGGCGGCTGGCTTCGTTGATGGGGTTGCGCTGCAAAAAGGTCACACGGTTGATTCTGATGATCGCCTCGGCTTCCTCGGCCGGGGGGGTGAACAGGTAGTCGGGGATTTCGGCGATTTGGTTGTCGCGCAGGTCCAGGGCCTCCAGCGCCTGGCCGCGCAGGCCCACAGGCCAAACGTCGATACCGGTTTGGTGCAGGTCCAGGCCCAGCAGGTCGCTCAATGGGGAAAAATCCGGCAGCACGCCCAAGGGGTTGCGTGCCAGGTTGAGGATTTTCAACTGTGTAAGGCCTGCCAGGGTTTGGGCGCTTGACGCCGTCAGCACCATCCGGTTGCCGGTCAGGTAAAGCCGGGTCATTTGGCGCATCGAGGCCAGGGGTGCAGGCAGTACGCGCAGGCCATTGTTCATCATGTCCAGCCAGCGCAGCTGGGGGAAGCCACTGAGAAACGCCTCGCAACTGAAGTGGGTCAGGCCCATGTTGCGCATTCTCAGGGAGGCGACATGGCTGAAGTTGGCCGACAGGTCCGGCAACTGGCCCACACGCAGGTCGTTGAGGTCCAGTTCAAAACCACCCAGTTGGCCATCGCCCAGGCGGATGCGCCGCCCCTGCTGGCGCCAGCACGCCTTGATCCGGCGCACCACTTCCTGCTTGGTCCCATCGGGCACAATCTGGATGTGATGCTCACCCGCCTCCACCATCAGGCGTTGTGCAGCCCATTGGTCCAGGGCCTTGGTCAACTGCTGAAACTCCACCGCGAGCCTTTGCAGCGCGACCTGGGCATTGCGCCCCAGGGATTGCAGCAGGGCATCGACTTGCGCCGGCGAGAAATCCGGATACAACTCCAGCACTTTGCCACGCAACACGGACGAGCCTGCGCGCCACCATTTCCAGCCGCCACTCAGAGGGTAGCCCACCCGGCCGGCGTCCAGGCGCAAGGGTGGCTTGAAGAACGCTTTGAGCGGCTGCATGCCCAGCACCTGGGCCGCTTGCCCCCGGGGAATGATTCTGGCCAAGACCCGTTGCCCGAGTTCAGCCCCCTGATGCACCGAGGGCACACCCAAGGCCAGGCGCTCGCTGTCGGGCAAGGCGTGTTGTACCGCCTGGTAGAAATCCGTCCAGGCGCAGAGTTCGTTTTCCTGGGCGTCATAGGCTTTATAGCGCCCGCCCTGCTCCACCAGCACCTTGGTGAACCGCGCCTCGCCGGGCCCGGCGCTGGCACGCAACGGGCCACTGAATTCGTCGGCGCGCAACTCGATGCGCACACTGGCGCTCCACCCGGGCAGGGTCTGCAGGGTAGCCAACTGCAACCTGCGGGTGTCCGCACTCGCCAGATAATCCAGGTACAGACCCTCATAGGCGCGGTTCAGGCGCACCTCGCGCTGGTACAGGCGCAGCGCTTCGGCCAAGCGCAACGGCACCGGTTTGGTTTGCTGCGGCTGGGTAAAGTCCCAGGCTGCCATTTGCAGCTCTTCTGCAGGGCTTACCAGGCTCAGCAACTGCTTGACCACCGCCGCGGGCACAAGGGGAAAACGCGCCATCAATAAGTCCACCCGCGGGCCGTCCTTGGCCTGGAGGCTGGCGTAATGGTCGTTGAATAAGCGCACCTTTTGCTGCCTGGCCAAGGTGGCGATTTTTTCGCGCAGATGCGCCACGCGCGCTTCCATCGGGGCACCGGCCACATCGCCCTCGAACCCCGGGCGCACGCCTGCCCGATCCATGGCGTCAAGCAAATGCCTGAGCAGGTCCGGGCTACGCACCTGGGCTTCCCAAAGCCGCACCTCACGGGTCGTATCGGGCAACGCCTGCGGCTCGGCATAACGCCACACCGGCTCACCGCTGGCATCGAGCAGTTGCAGGCGGGCCTGCCGTGGCCATTGCCCGTATTGGGTGAGGATGTGCAACTGAGTCATGGGGTCGGCGCTGGCATTGAGCGACGGCACATCGCTACCAATGGCGTCGATAAAGGCGTCGATCTGGCGGGCCGACTCAAACCGCGCGATCTGGTCAGCGAGCAAGGGCGGCAACGGCTCGCCTTCGGCATGCAAACGCCGCAACAGGCCTTCGTCGAAGCCTCCGATGCGCCGCAGTTGCTCCAGTTGCGCGTCACTGAACGCCGCCACCCGGTGCCCCAGGCGGCGCATCAGCAACGACCCCTGCCACGTGCGCGGTTGTTCCAGTTCATGGCTCCAGGCCCCGGTGCCGTTGTGCCGCAACAAAGGCTGATAGGCGTCGGGGCGGGTGGGGTGTTGGATGCGGTAGCGGCCCGTCAGTGGTTCCTGCGTGACGCCATATAACCTGCCTTCAAGCGCCAGGTAAGCCTGGCCGTTGACCCGGTGCAAGCCTTGTTCATCGGGCTGCGCGCCGTTGACCAGGGGTACCTCGCGCGCATAGGGCGCCAGGTCCGGGTGCCACAGCCGCGCTTGGCCGTTGGGCCGTTCCACGGGGCGCAGGTTATCGACCTTAGGCGAGGAATGGATCGCGGGCAGCACAGCGGACCCAGCCGCGATAAAGGCAACGTTCAAAGCGACGCTGGAGAGATGGGCCCACATTTCCCTCAGGTCACCGTCTTCAAAGGCTTCGATGCCCTCGAATGCTTCATCGAGCATCTGCGCGGCGCCGACCGCCAGCAACAGCGGCCCCAACACGGGAACGACAAAGGCCGCCAGCATGAAAGCGTTCTGCGCCGCGTTGAGAAACCCGGCAAGCCGTTCCAGGCGTGCCTGACGGTCTTCGTCGCCGGTAGGCACCGCCAGCACCCGGGCATCGGCAAACACCTTGTTGACCTGGCGCTGGGCCAGCAACTGCCAGAGGTCGCCGACCAAGGGCACTTCAGTCATGGGCAGCGCCGCAGGACGAGGGCCAAGCGGGTAATCCTGGGTCGCATCCGACTGCTCGGCAGGTTGGTACAAGCGGTTGAAACGCTCGAAGAAACGCCCCTGCTCACGCACTGGAATGAAACGGCTGAAAAAGCGTCGGTAGGCGCCGCTGTGCAGGCGCGTGCGCAAATCGGCCATGAACTCGGCGCTGGAGGCGTATTCCTTGAAGGGTTGCTGCGGGTCGCCGGGCAGATAGGCCAGCACCCGCTCGACCCGCTCGCTGCCTTCGCGGGCCGGCCCCAGCAGCAAGGGCCCGATCAGCTCCACATCCAGAACCTTGAAGGCGGTGGCCACCACCGCGCGACCGTCGAGCCGCGCCTCACCCGGCGCCCTCAACCACTGCTGAAGCATCTGGTAGGCCTGGCTGCCGATCCCCACGCCGGCACCTTGCAGGCCCCCGATCTCGGTACTCAGGGTCAGCAGCTGTCGATGGTGCTCGCGCAGTTGTTCGTTGAGTTCGGTGCGGGCCTGGGCGTCGGGCGGCAGCACAATACTTTGCAAATGTTCCTGATAGCGTCGGCCCAGGTCCAGGCGTCGGCACAGCCCTGCGAAAGCCTCGGGCGCCAGCGCCACGGCCTGGCTGGAGACAGCGGCGTAATCGGCCAGGATCGCGCCGTCATAGCTGCTCCAGCGGGTAATCACTCGGCAGTCATGGCAAGCACTGGCCTGCTCGTCTTCGGGGGCGAAGTTGGCCAGTGCCGCTTCCAGCAGGGAGATGCCTCGGTAGAGGTAGTGGCTGGCGGGGTCGTCCTGACGCTCGAAGACCAATGCGCCGAACAGGTCGTCGCGCCCCTTGAAGCCATACTTGCGAGCGAAAAACACCTGGCGCACATCCAGGGCCAGGCCGAATTCGTTCTGGATCGCTTGGGTTAACAGGGGCTCGGCGAAGGCCATGATGTCTTGCACCGCACCCAGTTGGCGGTCGATACGGTTCAACGTGGCGTGGTATTGACCATGCCGGGCCAGCAACGCAGTGCGCGCGCCGTGGCTGGCGCGCCGATACCACGTGGGCAGCGTAAGGCTGTGCTCGGCCAAAGCTTGCTGACGGTGGGTGGCGGCGGCGCTGTACCAGGCCGGCAAGCGGCTTTTGAGCAGGTCGTAATGCAGGCTGGCGGGCGCGGAGTCGGTGTTCCGGCTAATCGGTTGGGGCATTGAGCTCATCCTTGATGGAGGGTAAAGCCGCCAGCCTACTCACTGTCCCGCCCGCAAAAACCTAAGTATCCACCGCCCGCATCCGCCGCCACGCTGTTAGCCGGCGCTGGCCAGGCCCTTGCCCGCACGCTCCAGGTTGCGCCACAGCCAGGGCGGCAATACGTCCGGGTCGAGGCTGTCGATAAGGTTTTTCAGGGCCAGGCCCAGTTCGGTATCGCCCTCGATCACCAGGCGCCTGCGAAAGAACAGGGTGTCCGGGTCCTCCTGTCGGCTGGCCAGCAACAGGAACTCGCGCCAGTTGCCGCGGATGGTCACCTGGGCCTCGGCCTGGCGGGCGATGCGCAGGCCATCGCGGGCCAGGGTCATGTACCAGCGCAAGCCCAGGTCGGCCACGTGCAGGCACATCCAGCGCCCGCGCAGCAGCTCGAACTCGCCGTCACGCAACGGCTCGGCGAAGCAACGGTTGAGGGCCTGCTGCAACACCAGCCGCTGCACCCCGAACGGCACACGGCGCGCCAGTGGCAGCACGCGGTCGGCGCCCTTGAGCAGCCAGGCTTTGCGGATCAACACAGGCCCACCTCCTCAACCCGCAGCATGCCGGCCTGGCCGTGCCAGTAGCCGTTGCAGCCGTCGACGAACAGCGGCGGCGGCGCGCCTTCGCGCACCCGTTGATAGGCCGCAACCACCTCGGCCATGCCTTGGGCCCGCGGGCTCAAGCGCAGCAAGTCAGCGCCGCAGGCCACCAGCGCCGGGTAGTCGGCCAACAGGTTGGTGATCTGGGCAGACATGGTCTGGATCCCGTTGATCGTGAACAGGGCCTGGCCTTCCTGGCTGGTCAGAGCCAGGCCGTCGGGGTAGTTGATGCAACAGAAATCGCAGTCGTCCTTGGGCTTGTTTTCCGCCCGCGCCGTGAAGCAGCGCGCCGAATAGGCCAGGGGCAGGTGGCCGTAGGCGAAGATTTCCACTTCGGGCAGCGTGCGGCCCATTTCACCGAGCTGGTCCAACACATCGCGGATCAATCCTTGGGAGCATTCCACCGGCGGCACCCAGCGGATCATGCCGGCGTCCTGCAATTGCCCCAGGGCATGGCCGTTGTACATGTTCAGCGCCGGGCCGGCGACGAAGGGCAGCTTGCGTTCGGCAAGGAACTGCACCGCGCCCATATCGTTGGCCTCCACCAGGAGCTGGCCGTTGTCGCACAGGCGGCGCAGGCTCGACAGCTCGGAGGCGGCCTCGATCAGGGTCAGGCTCGACAGCACGATCTGCGCCGGGCTGCATTGCTGCAACTCACGCCCCAGGCCCAGCCATTGATCCAGGGAAAACGCGCGGCGCTTGGAGCACACGGTTTCCCCCAGGTAAATCACGTCCAGGGGCAAGGCCGACATCTCGGCGTAAAACTGCCCCAGTTGTACTTTGTCCCAGTAATACAGGACCGGTCCCAGGCTGAGCTTCATGTGCCCTCCCCTTATTGCCATGAGCGATGGTAAGCGCCGAGGGTGGTCTGGTTGCCCTCGGACAACCCGGCCAGCACCTGGCGCCATTGATCCTTGACCGCAAAGGTCGCGGGCGAAGCGCGATGGGCGTCCAGCGCGGTACGCCAGACCCGCGTGACCTGCTCGACATAGGCCGGGCTGCGTTGGCGGCCTTCGATCTTCACCGCCACCACGCCCATGGCCTTGAGTTGCGGCAGCAGGTCCAGGGTGTCGAGGCTGGTGGGTTCTTCCAGGGCATGGAAGCGCTTGCCGTTGACCAGGAAACGGCCCTTGCACAGGGTCGGGTAACCGGCGGGCTCATCGGCGCTGTAGCGGTCGATCAGCACCTCGCTCAGGCGCGCGCTCAAGCCCTCGGCATCCTCGCTCCAGCGCACGGCCTTGGCCGGCGAGCAGACGCCGCACAGGTTCGGTGATTCGCCGGTGATGTAGGAGGACAGGTGGCAGCGCCCCTCGGCCATGATGCACAGGCTACCGAAGGCGAACACTTCGATGGGCACCGTGGTGCTGGCCGCCACTTGCTTGACCTGGGCCAGGGACAGCACCCGGGGCAGCACGGCGCGGCGGATGCCATAGCGCTCGGCATAGAACTTGAGGGCCGAGGCGTTGGTGGCCGAGCCTTGCACCGACAGGTGCAGCCCCAGGTTGGGGTGGCGCTGGCTGGCGTAGTGCAGCACGCCGGGGTCAGCGGTAATCATGGCGTCCACGCCAAAGTCGGCGGCGCGGTCCACCGCCCGTTGCCAGCGCTCCCAGCCGCGCGGTTGCGGGTAGGTGTTGACCGCCACCAGCAGCTTGCGTTTGTGCTCGCGGATATGGGCGACGGCGGCGTCGAACTGCTTGTCGTCCATGTTCAGCCCGGCGAAATGCCGGGCATTGGTGTCATCTCGAAAACCCACATAAACGGCATCGGCGCCTTGGCGCACGGCCGCCTTGAGCGAAGGCAGGTTGCCTGCCGGGCAGACCAGTTGCATGGTTGATCCTCATCAGAACCCAGGTCGGCACCGGCCCGCCCCCGAAGGTGCCCGCGCCGGCGAAAAATCCGTGGCCAGCATAACCAGCGCCCACGCGCCGACCTTGACCACAATCAAGTGCGCCTACTGCAACAGCTCGGCAAACGCCAGGAACGGCACCGGTTCACCCAGGCTCAATACCTGGCCGCGCTCCACCAGCGCCAGGCCGTCGGCCCAGCACGCGGCGCTGAGCATGGCCGAGCTTTGCTGGGGATGCAGGGCCACGCTCAGTTGCCCCGAAGCATTGGCGGCGAGCCGGGCGCGCAGGTATTGACGGCGTTTGTTGGCGTTCAACCAGGAAAAATCCGCCGCCACCCACACGGCCTGCGGCATCAGGTCACACAGGCCTTGAGCCTTGCGCACGAACGGGCGCAGCACCACCAGCGCGGTAATCAGCGCCGCCGACGGATTGCCCGGCAGGCCGACCCACGGCGTGCCTGCCACCTCGCCAAAGGCCAGCGGCTTGCCCGGTTGGATCGCCAAACGCCACAGGTCGAGGCTGCCCACCTCGGCGATGGCGTGCTTGAGATGGTCCTCCTCGCCCACCGAAACGCCACCGGAGGTCAGCAGCAGGTCGCACTCCGCCGCGGCCCGGCGCAAGGCTTCGCAACTGGCGGCCAGGGCATCGGGCATCACCCCGTAATCCACCACCTCCACGCCCCAACCGCGCAGGATGGCGCCCAGGCAATGGCGGTTGCTGTTGTAGATCTGCCCCGGGGCCAGCGGCTCGCCGGGTTCGCGCAACTCATCGCCGCTGCTCAACAGGCCCACCCGCAACGGCTGGTAGACCTCCAGGCGAGTCACCCCGGCGCCAGCCAGCAGGCCGATTTCCTGGGCGCGCAAGCGCTTGCCCGCCGCCAACAGGCGTTCGCCCCGGTGCACCTCTTCGCCCTCCTTGCGCACGTGCTCGCCCAGGGTGACCGCCGGCAACCAGACGCGCTGGCCATCGACCTGGCAGCGCTCCTGCGGCACCACGGTATCGGCCCCCGGCGGCAACGGCGCGCCGGTAAAAATCCGCACCACCTGCCCCGCCGGCAGCGGCGCGGCGGCATCATCCCCGGCGGCGATGCGCCCGGCCACGGGCAAGTAACCGCCCCCGGCAGGCAGGTCGGCGGCGCGCAGGGCGTAGCCGTCCATGGCGCTGTTGTCCCAGGCCGGCAGGTTCATCGGGCTGCGTACCTCCGCCGCCAACACCCGGCCCAGGGCGTGGCTGAGGGCGACGTAGTGCACCGCTGGCGCGGCCGGCGCCTGGCTGAGCAAATGGGCGATGGCTTCGTCCACCGGCAGTAGATGGCCGCTGTCGCACACCGACAGGCTCACGGCCGTGACTCGCAAGCGCCGACCAGAGCCTCGCCCTGGGGCTTGAGGTGTGGGGCGAAATTGCACGGGCCGGTGCGGCTGTCCAATTGCTCGCCGAGGATCTTCGTCCACGCCGTGCGGCACGCCCCGGGCGAACCGGGCATGCAGCACACCAGCACGCCATTGCTGAGCCCGGCCAGGGCCCGCGATTGCAGGCTGGACATGCCGATTTCTGCCAGCGAGACCTGGCGGAATAACTCGCCGAAACCGTCCACCTGCTTATCCAACAACGGCTGCACCGCTTGGGGGGTGTTGTCCCGGGCGGTGAAGCCAGTGCCGCCGGTCATCAACACCACTTGCACCGCCGGGTCGGCAATCCATTGGGAAACCCGTGCGCGGATCTGGTAGATATCATCGATCACCAACCCTCGGTCCACCAGGCGATGCCCGGCCGCTTGCAGCAAATCCACCAGGGTTTGCCCGGAGGTATCGGTGGCCAGGGTGCGGGTGTCGCTGATGGTCAGCACGGCGATGTTCAGGGGTTGGAAGGTGCGTTGCGCCAGATGGGCCATGTGAGAGTCTTCCCATTGCAAAGAATATTGGCCAAAGCCTGCACCCGTGGGCCGGGCGCGGCTATTCCTCCAAGGAGGTATGCCCGCAGGCTGTGGTTGTAGCAAGCGGGCTTACGGCGCCAAGCGGTTACGTACCCATACGCCGTCGTGCAAGCGATAGTCGAGGCGGTCGTGTAAACGGTCGGGGCGGCCTTGCCAGAATTCCAGGCGCTGCGGGTGCAGGCAGTAGCCACCCCAATGCGGCGGCCGTGGCGGCTCTTGGCTGGCGAAGCGCTCGCGGGTATCGACCATGCGCAACTCCAGTTCTTCGCGGTTGGCCAGGGCCTGGCTCTGGGGCGAGGCCCAGGCACCGAGGCGGCTGGCCAAGGGGCGCGAAGCGAAGTAGTCGTCGCTGTCCTGGGGGTCGAGTTGGGTCACGCGACCCTCGATCCGTACCTGGCGCTCCAGCCCCGGCCAGAAGAAGGTCATGGCGGCATAGGGGTTGCCCGCCAGTTCCTCGCCCTTGTCGCTCAGATAGTGGGTGTAAAAAATGAAGCCCTCTTCGCTCAAGCCCTTGAGCAGCAGGATCCGGCAATGGGGCCGGCCCTGGCTGTCGACGGTGGCCAGGGCCATGCTGTTGGCCTCGAACGGCGCGTTCTCGGTTTCGCTGGCCTGGGCGATCCATTCGTGGAACAGGGCCTGGGGGTCATCACAGGTGAGGTCGTCAGGCAGGCCGGCGCGGGTGTAGTTGCGGCGCATTTGCGCCAGGGACAGGGTCATGGCGGAGCTCTCCAAAAAGTTCTGCGCAGTGTGCGAGGCCGCGCCACGCAGAACCTTGACCACCATCAACACTGTGCCGCGCGCGCCTTACTTGAGGCGCAGGCGCCGGGCCAGTTTGTGCAGGTTGCTGGGGTCGATGTGCAGCAGGCGCGCCGCGCTGGCCCAGTTGTCGCGGCACAGGCTCAGGGCCTGGAGGATTTTCTCGCGCTGGCAGGCGTCCACTGCCTCGGCCATGGGCTGGAACGGCTGCTGCGGGGTCACAGCCATCAGCGGCGCGGGGGCCGGCTCGCCACGGCCGTTATCCAGGTCGAGGGCGCCGGCCTCCAGGGTAATGATCTGGCTGCGGCTGTTGCCCCGGCTCAGTTGCTTGAGCGCCGCGCGGCTGATGACGTGCTCCAGTTCGCGCACGTTGCCCGGCCAGGCGTAATCCAACAATGCCCGCTCCGCCGCGGGCGCCAGGCGCAAACCGCGCAGCCCCAGGCGCGTGCGGTTGAGTTCAAGAAAATGCCCGGCCAGCAGCAGCACATCGTTGCCCCGTTCGCGCAGCGGCGGGATCGGCACCGGGTACACCGAGAGGCGGTGGTACAGGTCGGCGCGAAACAGGCCATCGCGGATGCTGTCAGGCAGGTGGCGGTTGGTGGCGGCGATGATGCGCACGTCCACATGCAGCGGTTTGTCCGCCCCCAGGCGCTGGATCTCGCCGTTTTGCAGGGTACGCAGTAGCTTGGCCTGCACGCTCAGGGGCAGCTCGCCGACTTCATCGAGAAACAGCGTGCCGCCATTGGCCGCGTCGAAACGCCCGGCGCGGTCGCTGCTGGCCCCGGAGAACGCGCCTTTGACGTGGCCGAACAACTCGCTCTCGGCCAGGGACTCGGGCAGCGCCGCGCAATTGACCTGCACCAACGGCTTGTGGCTGCGCCGCGACAGGCGATGCAGGCGCCGCGCAAACAGCTCCTTGCCCACGCCGGTTTCCCCCAGCAACAGCACCGGCAATTCGGAGTCGGCGAGCACGTCCAGTTCATTGAGCAATTGGTGCAGCACTTCACTCTGGCCGAGGATCTCGCCCTCCTCCCGCGGCGCACGCACGTCCACCAGGTCACTGCGCGACAGGCGTAGGCTGCGGTTTTCCTGCTCCAGGCGCGTGACCCGCACGGCGGCTTCGATCAGCAGGGTGCAGCGCTTGAGCTCGTCCCGCGCGCGGGCATCGAAGGTGCCGGCGTGCAACGCGTCCAGGGTGATGGCGCCCCACGCGCGGCCCTCCACGTACAGGCTCACGCCCATGCAGTCGTGTACCGGCAGGGATTCGCCGACATGGTTGTCCAGCAGGCCGTCGTAAGGGTCCGGCAAGCGGCTGTCGGGCTCGAACCAGGTGGGCGCGCGCGAGGCCATGATCGCGGCCAGGCGCGGGTGCTGGGCGATCACAAAACGCCGGCCGAGGGCTTCGTGCACCAGGCCCACGGTGGCCACCGGGCGCAGGCTGTCGTCGTCCAGGCGCAACAGGCCGACGGCGCCGCTGTGGAAGTATTCGCGCAGGGTCTGCACCAGACGCTGCAACCGCACGGCATTGGGCAGCTCGACGATCAGGTCGGCCACCAGGCTTTCACGCAGCATGGTCATCATTACCTTCAAAGGGTGGCAACTACCCTGTCACTCCAGGGTAGAAATCACCACTACAAAAAATTAATTGTTCGTTTTCAATCATTTAGATCTGGCACAACGCCTGCAACGGCCTTCAGGAATCCGTGAACCGCATAAGGAATCCCGATGAGCCTTTCCCTGCTGGACCAAAGCCTGGGCCAATTGGCCTGCGACATTCCCGGCGCCACACGCGCCTTCCATACCTTCCACTTGGACTTCTGCTGCGGTGGCCGCACAAGCCTGCGCGAAGCGGCCCTGGGCAAAGGCCTGGACCCACTACAAGTAGCCGAAACGCTGCTGGCCCTCAAGGCCCGCGGCGACGCTGGGCACGACTGGCGCAATGAACCGCAGACGCGGTTGATCGAGCACCTGCTCAGCCGCTACCACGCCCGCCACCGCGAACAACTACCGGAGCTGATCCGCCTGGCCAGCCGCGTCGAGCAGGTCCACGGCGCGCGCGACAACTGCCCCAACGGCCTGGCTGACCTGCTGCGCGATATCCAACAAGAGCTGGAAAGCCACATGCGCAAGGAAGAGCAGATCCTGTTCCCCCTGTTGCAACAGGGCCTGGGCCCGCAAGCGGCGCCACCGATCCAGGTGATGCGTTGGGAGCACGACCAGCATGGCGAGGCCCTGGAGCGGATGCTGGCCCTGACCGACCAGATCACCCCACCCGCCAACGCCTGCAACACCTGGCGCGCACTGTACCGTGGCTTGGAAGAGTTTCGTGATGACCTGATGCAACACATCCACTTGGAGAACAATGTGTTGTTTGTGCAGGCGCTCGATCCGCAAGCTTGAGGGCTGCGCTAACCCTTGTGGGGCTTGGCCCCGCAGGGGATCTCCCGCCCTGCCCACTCACCAATAAAACATGCCCTTGGCCAACACCACGATCAACAGCATGTGCCCCAGGATGCTGTGGCGCACGCCGTCGGCGCGGGCCTGGGTGATGCGCCCGCGCTTGAGCCAGTAGGCCAGCAGCAGGTAGTGGCCGATGATGCTTAGCGCCAGGAAGATCTTGACCGTCAGCAGCAGGCCAAAATGGCTGGACAGGGGTTGGCTCAGCGCGCCCCAGTGATGCCACGCCAGGCCCGCCCCGGCGCCGTACAGCACCAGCACCACGCCATGCAGCACCTTGCGCGAACGCTGGGCGATGGCTTGGTCGGCGCTCAAGCGGGCCGACCAGGGCAGCGGGCGACGGGCGCTGAACCAGATCGCCACCTCAAAGAACAGGGTGCCAATAAAGGCAATGGCCGCCAGCAAATGGGCAATCAACAGCAAGGGGTAGATCACAGCGTTTCTCCGTCAAGGGGGCCCATCAACCCGGGTGCCCGTCCACCCGTGCGCGCACCAGCATCGGCCCGTAGCGCCAGGCGTACAGGGCAAAGCCCAGGGTCCAGCACAGCGCCGCCAACCACAGGGCGCCCAAAGGCAACACCAACACCAGCAACACCCGGCACAGGCACGCCAGGTTGAGCAAGATGAACGCCAGGCTCATCCCCGCCGGCGGCTCCAGGGCGCGGCCGGTGTGGCCCAGGCTGACGCGGGCGAGCATCGCCAGAATCAACCCGCCCATGGCCCCGATGGTCAGCGCATGCACCGCCAGGCTGGGGTTGAGGGGCACACCCAAATGCCACAGCGCCATGCCCAGGCAGGCCAGCGCCAGCCAGCCGTAGGCCAGGTGCAGCGACCACAGCAGCGGTACGCGCCACAGGCCGCGATCATGCCAACGCCCCAAACGAATGCTGTGGCCCACCGCCAATGCGCCGAACAGCAGGCCGATTGCCGGGTTGGCCGTCAACGCCGGGCCGCTGGCGTACAACAGCGCCACCAGGGCCGAACCGCCCAACAGCAGCCAGTCGAGCCACGGCCAGGGCGCCACGGCCGTGGCTCGGCCCAGGCCGCGCTGGGTGAAAAAGGGAATCACCCGCCCGCCGATCAGGCCCATCATCGCCGCCACCAGCCAAATCCCGGTGAGCACCGACTGGCGCTGCCAACCTTCATGGCCCTGGATCAAGCCCAGCAACGACAAGCCATCGGCGCCGGCCAGCAGGGCCAGCACCAGCACAATCGGGTAGTTGCGCGTCTGCCGCACCTTCCACAGGGTCACGCCCATCGCCCCGGCCACGGCCAGGGGGAAGGCCAGCTCCAACACGGCGAGCAGCGGCCAGGGGGCATTGGCCAGCCAGGCCAGGCGCGCCGCCAACCACAGCAGCGCCAGGGCCGCCAGGGGCTTGCCACTGAGGCCCGGGCGGCCGGTCCAGGTCTGCACCGCCGTGAGCAGGAACCCAGCAATGATCGCCAGGCCAAACCCGAACAACAATTCATGGCGATGCCACGCCAGCCAGCCGCCGGCCGGTTGCCATTGCCCGAGCTGGCCGGTGAACGCCAGCAGCCACAGGGGAATCGCCAGCAGCGCCAACAGGCTACCGGCCAGGAAAAACGGCCGGAAAGCCAGCCGCAACAACGGCACGATGGCCATGGCGGTACGACGGTCAAGCACTTGCATCGTTGCACTCCTTAAACAGCCCGGGCCTCGCCGGGCAATACCCCGGCATCATCATCGGGTATTGCCCACGGCCCGCCCTTGTCATAGATCAAGGCGGGTCATGGCGGTTGCGCTAGATTGCGCGCCCGGTCGGGGCTTGGGTTGCAACGAACATGCCGCCGGCAGTTTTTGTAGCGTGCGGGCTCGCCCGCACGGGGTGGCGCAGCCGCCCTAAAGTGGCGCTCACCCCACCGTACTGGCGGCTGCGCACCCGAGCGCGGGCAAGCCCGCCTGCCACAGAAATGGTCATTAAAACCATTTAAGGGTCAATAAAACCCTAGTGCGCCAGGGTATTTATGACCACATCTTGGCCTGAGCCCGCACAGATCAAGGCCTGCGCCCCTGGCCCGGCTCTTGCTCTGCACAGGTCACCTATTCATTGATGGAGCGCGCCATGCAAAAAATCATTCCCCCGCTGACCTGGTTTGTGGTGCTCAGTTCAGTACTGGCCCTGGCCAGCAGCCTGTCCCTCGGGCTGCTCTGACCCGCCCTTCACTTTCAGGATCAATCCCCATGGTGCTACATCGTGTCCATCATCAGATTTTGCGCAGCCATCACCTGTTCGAGCCGTTGAACGAGGAGCAGCTCGACGAGTTGATGAGCACCAGCCAGTTGCTCAGTGTCGACAAGGGTGAACCGCTGTTCCGCCAGGGCGAGCCGGCCGAGGCGTTTTACTTTGTGATCGCCGGTGCGGTGAAGATCTACCGCCTCACCCCCGACGGCCAGGAAAAGGTCTTCGAGGTGGTGGGCGACCGCCAGACCTTCGCCGAGGCCATGATGCTGATGGACACACCCAACTACGTGGCCTCGGCCGAAGCCGTGTGCCCGACCCAGTTGTACCGGGTATCCAACGCCACCTACATGCGTCTGCTGCAAAGCAACAGCCGCCTGACGTTCGCCCTGCTGGGCAAGTTGTGTGTGCGCCTGCACCAGCGGGTCAACGAGATCGAAACCCTGTCGCTGAAAAACGCCACCCACCGCGTGGTGCGCTACCTGCTGACCCAACTGATGCGCCTGCCCACCCCGGGCAACCGCTTCGAGCTACCGATGGCCAAACAGTTGATCGCCGGGCACCTGTCGATCCAGCCCGAAACCTTCTCGCGGATCATCCGCCGGCTGATCGACGAAAACATCATCACCCAGGAAGGCCGGCAGATCAGCGTTCTCGATCGCCTGCGCCTGGAACAGTTCGAGTAACCCCCATGCGCCGTTGCCTGTATTGCCAACACACCAACCCCGCCGCCGCCAGCGATTGCGACGAATGCGGCATGCCCCTGCCCGCCCGCGCCGAACAGGCCAGCGAAGACCGCCAGCGGCGCTTCATGTGGTTCTGCCTGGGCCTGACCCTGTTCTGCGTGAGCATGTTCTTCTGGTTGCCGCGCAGCATTTATTGAGCCTGCGGCTGCGCCAACAGCCAGTGAACCCAGTGTGGAGTTTTGGCTTACCCGGATCTCGTAAACCCGGAAATATCCCGGTGGGAGCGGTGTGCTCCCAGCTGCACACCGTCATCCCTCACGGTTGGGTCAGTTGCCGGTACAGCTGCACCAACCGCAGGGGCAGTTGTTCGGGTTGGTGGATCAGGGTGTAGCCATTGGCACCGAACATGTACGGCAGGTAGTCGCCGGCCTTTTGGTCGATGGTGATGCAAAACGGCGTCAGGCCCAGGCGCCGCGCTTCAAGCACAGCCTGGCGGGTGTCTTCGACACCGTAGCGGCCTTCGTACAGATCCAGGTCGTTGGGCTTGCCATCAGTGAGCAACAACAGCAGTTTGCGCCGGCGCTTACGGCCCTTGAGCAGTTCGCTGGCCTGGCGAATCGCCGCGCCCATGCGTGTGTAGTAACCAGGCTTGAGGCCTTGGATACGGCCCCGGGTGTGGTCGTCGTAACGCTGGGTGAATGACTTGAGTTGCTGCATGCGCACTTGCTGGCGACGCAGGGACGAGAAGCCGTACAGAGCGAAATCATCCCCCAGCACCGCCAGGGTTTCGCCGAACAGCAACAGGCTGTCGCGCACCACATCGATGACCCGGTGCTGGTCATTGAGGTGGGCGTCGGTAGACATCGACAGGTCCGCCAACAGCAGGCAGGCCAGGTCGCGTTGGGTGTGGCGCTGCTCCAGGAACAAACCGCGCTCGGCGCACTGGCCGTGCTGGCGCTCCACGTGAAAATCCAGCCACGCCGGCAGGTCCAGCTCTGAACCCTGGGGTTGTTGGCGCAGCCATTGGCGGTCGTTGCGCAGGTGCTCGAATTGGCGCCGCAAACGCTGCGCCGGGGCGTGCAGGCGGGGCGGCAAGGGCCGCGCTTCGTCGTCGCGGGGCAGGAGCATTTGCAGGTTGACGAAGTCCGGTTGCAGGCATTGGCGGCGGTAGTCCCACTCCGGCAACTTAATGCCCTCGCCCAGGGGAATGTCGTCCACATCGGCCGGTGGCAGATCCAGGTGCAGCTTCAAGCCGCCGCCCTTGCGCACGCGCTGGCGGGACAGGGTCAGCTCATCGAGGTCATCGGCGACTTTGCTGGCATCCGGGTCGTCGCTGTCGTCGGACCAGCGATCGAGGTCGACGTGCTCGGTCCAACTGAACAGGTTCTCCAGGCGCACCACCAAAAAGCCGCCGTCACGACGGTTTTCGTCCACCCGGGTGGCGCGCTTGCGCCCGCTTTTCTGCTCGCCGGGGCGGGTGGCCAGGGTTTCTTCGGATTCATCGTCCAGGTCCGCCGCCTGAGGGCTGCCCAGTTGCTGCGGCGGGTACAGCCACAGCGGCAGCGGCCAAGCCGCCCGTTCGCTACGCGGGAACTGCTCGACACTGCCGGGCTCGCGCAGGGCCTGGCACAGGGCCCGTTCCAGGGCCGCTTCGCCGGGGCCCAGGGTGGCCGGGTCGGGGCGCAGCGCCAGATGGGCGTCCACCAGGCGCCGGTAGCGTGGCGCCATGGCCGGGTAGCGCTGCAACAGGTGACAGGTCCAGCGCTGGTTGTCGCGGCCCCAATGGCGCATCGGCCCGGCCTCGGCGGCCAACAGTGCGAGCCAACGGTACAGGTCCTGGTTGAGGGTGGCGTCGGGGAACACCGCCAGGCTCGCCGGCAGGCGCAGGCTGTTGTCGTCGCGCCAGGCCAGGGGCACGCTCTTGCAGGTGCCGGCGACCTGTTGCAGCAAGCTGCGGCGCAGCAGCAGGTCGCGCTCGCTGGCGGCCTCCACGCTCATGCCACTGGCCCCGCCCGTGGCCCGGAACAGCAACGCCAGCGCACGCTGGCGCTCAAGCAATTCGACCCGCGCCTCGGGGAAGTCCGGGCTGGCACGGCGGGTGATAAAGCGGTGCCAAACGCTACCGACCCACTCTTCCAGTTCAACGGTAAATGCCATGGCACTGTCCTCGGCCGGGGTGGAAAGTAAAACGGCCCGCAGTACCTGCCGGGCCGCCCTCCTTGGGGATTGGATGGATCACTGTCGGTGAACGGGCTTTTGTGAAAGCACAGGCGTAGGGGAGCAGGCTTGTGTGGGAGCGGGCTTGCCCGCTCCCACAGCCACATCCACACACAGCCCCTCACTTTCTCCTTATGCCCGGCTCACCGCCGCATGGGGCTGCCTCACTTCCGCGCCGCGGCGCTTGAAGCTGTACAGGTAGCACAGCAGGCCGAGCAGGAAGCCGATGCCGCTGACCAGCCGCGCCCAGAACAGCAGCGCCAGGTGATCCATGGTGGCCATGAATGGCAGGGCCACACCATCGGCCTGCCAGCGTTGCAGCCACACTTGCACTACACCAGCAGCGGTGAGGAACAAGGTAATCATCACCATCGACAGGGTCATCAGCCAGAAACCACGGATTTCCCAGGTCTGCGAGCGGGCATCCGGTGCTTCACCGAGGCCGCGCAAGCGAGGCATGGCGTAGCTGATAAGCGTCATCACAATCATCGCGTAGGCACCGTAGAACGCCAGGTGGCCGTGGGCCGCCGTCAGTTGGGTGCCGTGGGTGTAGTAGTTGACCGGTGCGAGGGTGTGCAGGAAACCCCATACGCCAGCGCCGAAGAACGCCGTGACCGTGGTGCCCTTGGCCCACAACGTGGCGGCGCGGTTGGGGTGCTCGCGGCGCCGGTTGCGAACCATGCTGAAGGCGAAAATCACCATGGCCAGGAACGGCAGTGGCTCCATCGCCGAGAAGATCGAACCGACCCACAGCCAGACCTCGGGCGCGCCAATCCAGAAGAAGTGGTGACCGGTGCCAATGATCCCGGTAATCAGGGCCATGGCGATAATCACGTACAGCCACTTCTCCACCACTTCGCGGTCTACGCCAGTGATCTTGATAAGCACGAAGGCCAGCATCGCGCCCATGATGAGTTCCCACACGCCTTCCACCCAAAGGTGCACCACCCACCACCAGTAGAACTTGTCGCGGGCCAGGTTTTCCGGGTTGTAGAAGGAGAACAGGAAGAACACCGCCAGGCCGATCAGGCCGGTGAGCATGACCATGCTCACGGTGGTCTTGCGGCCCTTGAGCAGGGTCATGCCGATGTTGTAGAGAAAGCCCAGGGCGACGACCACGATGCCCATCTTGGTGATGGTTGGCTGCTCTAGGAACTCACGCCCCATGGTCGGCAGCAGGTCGTTACCGGTGATCCGCGCCAACGTGGCATAGGGCACCGACAGGTAACCCAGGATCGTCAACACCCCCGCCACGGCGAACACCCAAAACAGCACGAGCGCCAGTTTCGGGCTGTGCAGTTCACGGTCAGCCTCCTCCGGTATCAGGTAGTAAGCCGCGCCCATGAAGCCGAACAGCAGCCAGACGATCAGCAGGTTGGTGTGCACCATCCGCGCCACGTTGAAGGGGATCAACGGGAACAGAAAGTCACCCACCACGTATTGCAGGCCCATGATTAAACCGAACAGCACCTGGCCCAGGAACAGGATCAGAGCAAACACGAAGTAAGGTTTGGCCACGGCTTGCGAGGCGAATTTCAGATGTGGATTGGCAATGCTCATCTCTCAGCCCTCCTTATTGGGCGGCCAGCCGTTGGTATTGATGTTCGAGCTCCACTTGAGGAACTCGGCAATGTCATCCACCTCCTGATCGCTGAGATTGAATTGCGGCATCGCCCGCCGCCCGGGTACGCCCAGCGGCTGCATTTTCATCCAGGCGTGCAGGAACGGCTTGAACGCCTCATCGCCGCCACGGCGGGTGAACACATTGCCCAGCTCCGGCGCAAAGTAGGCGCCCTCGCCCAGCAGCGTGTGACAACCGACGCAGTTATTGCGCTCCCAAACGCCCTTGCCCCGTATGACCGACTCGCTCAACTGCGCCTGGTTGCTGCGCACCGGGAAGGTCTGTTCCGTGTGATAGGTCAAGGCCAGAAAAATGAGGAAAAAGAACACGCTTCCCCCAAAGTAGATATTCCTGGCCATGCCTTTGGTGAAGGTCTCTGACATGGTCGCTTCCTCTATTGCTTGGCGTGACCATTCTAGAAACCGCAGGGTGGGAAACAGCTTGATGGCGATCAAGAAATGCCGATGGTTTTGCTCGGGTATTGGCCGGCAGGCGAGTCTTGGTCGGGTGGATATTTTTTACGTTGCAATGCGCGCGGGCCCATTAACGTGCACGTTTGCGTAGGGCGTTTCTCTAATTTATGTAGGCCTCATATTTAAACGCTCCACCCCCCCTCAATCCTCCCCCGCAACTAGGCACAATGCCGCCGCGCCCCGCTGCCTGGCGCGCTTCACATCCCAACGCTGTTAGCCTCTTTGGCGGGTTATGGCCGACTGGCTGAACTGCGAATTTCGCAACCTTATGCCTGGTTTGGATTTCACACCCATGAACCCCACTGCCCCGCTCATCAGCGATCAAACACGCCTGTATTCCCTGCAAACGCCCACGTCCATGGCCCCCCTGCACGTTGAGCGCTGGGCCGGCCGCGAGGCGCTTTCCGAGCTGTACCGCTGGGACGTGCTGGCCCTGAGCGCCGAGCATCGCCTGCCCCTCGAGGCGATGCTCGGTGCGCCCATTACCTTGCTCACGGCCCTGGCCGATGGCAGCCACAGCCGACGCAGCGGTTTGCTCAGCCGTGTCGCCCGCCTGGGCAGCGACGGTTCCCTGACCCGCTACCACCTGACCCTGGTGCCCTGGCTCTGGGTGTTGAGCCAGAGCTTTCGCTCCCGGGTGTTCCAAGACAGCACCGTGCAGCAGATCGTCAGCCAGGTCTTCGCCGGTTATGAGGCCTACGCCCGTTGGCGTTTCACCCGCGACGCCGACCAGTTACTGAGCCACGTGCGCCCGCGCAGTTACTGCGCGCAGTACCGCGAAACCGATTTCGACTTTGTGCAGCGGCTACTGGCCGAAGAGGGCCTGGGCTATTGCTTTGTCGAGGACCCACAAGCACCGGCCGGCCACTGCCTGGTCATCTTTGGCCAGAGCCCTGGGCTGCCTGAAGACCTCACCTCGGCCAGCGCCACCGGCCTGCGCTACCAGCGCACCGACGCGGTGGAGGAGCAAGACACCGTGCAGTTCATGGGCCAGCTCCATCGCCTGAGCCACCGGCGCATCACCCTGCTAAGCAGCGACTACAAAACCCGCCAGGCCATCAGCGCCTCGCGCCCCGTCGGCCCCGAGCGCGAGGGCCTGGAAAGCTACGACCCGGTGGGCGATTACGCCTTTGCCACCCTGAGCGAGGCCGAGCATTACGTGCGTTTGCACAGCGAGGCCCTGCAGGTCGATAAGTCCTTCTGGCACGGCCGCGCCAACGTGCGCAGTGCCCGCGCCGGAACACGCTTTGAGCTGTTGCACGCGCCTTGGGTCCACACGGCGCACCTGCGCGGGCAGGAGCACTTCCTCTTCACCCAGGTGCACAGTTACGGCATCAACAACCTGGAAAGCGGCGCAGCGCTGTTGGATGCCGACCTAGCAACCCGCCTGCAACTCGACCACCTCGACCCCCAGGTGCTGGCCGAAGCCCAGCGCAGCGGCTTTGCCCAGCAGTTCAACGCCGTGGGGCACAACCAACCGTGGCGCCCGACCCTGGCCGATGGCACCGGCCAGCGCCTCAACCCGGTGGCCACCGCCCACGGCCCACAAACGGCCATCGTCGTCGGCGCCGACGGGCAAACCACGGCGGGCAGCGGCAGCCCCTTGCACTGCGATGCCATGGGTCGGGTGCGGGTGCGCTTCCATTGGCAAGCCGAAGACGACCGTGGCGCCTGCTGGGTGCGGGTCGGCCAAGCCTTGGCGGGCCAGGGGTTCGGCGCGCAGTTCTTGCCCCGTATCGGCCAGGAAGTGCTGGTGCATTTCATCAACGGCGACATCGACCGGCCGATCATTTTCAAGGCCCTGTACAACGGCCGCGGCGAAGGCGGCGTGGCCCCCACACCGGGCGGCGCCCCCGGGCAAAGCAACCTGGCGGTGTATGCCAAAGCCAACGACCAACGCCCCAGCGCCGAAGCCAACCTCGCCGGGGGCAACAGCCCGGCGTGGCACGGCGGTGGCGGCGGTGAAACACAGCACCGCAACGCGGCGGCGCTGTCGGGCTTCAAGACCCAAGGCTTCGATGGCCAAGGCCATAACCAACTGGTCTTCGACGACAGCGACCAACAAGGCCGCATCCAGATGGCCACCACCCAAGCCCACAGCCAACTCAACCTCGGCCACCTGATCCACCAGGCCGGCAACTACCGGGGCAGTTTTCGCGGGCAGGGGTTTGAACTGCGCACCGACGCCTACGGGGCGGTGCGCGCCGCCAAAGGCTTGCTGCTCAGCACCTACGCCATCGAGCCGCACACCCCGGCAGGCGATGCCAGCGCCGCGCAAGCGCTGCTGCAACAACAACGCGACCTCGCCGCACGCTTCGACCTGGCCGCGCAGATCCACCACACCGTGCCCCTGGCCAGCCACCGCGGCGTACACCAGGCCCAACTCAGCGCGCTGATCGCCGACCAAGCACCGCTCCAGGCCCTGCACACCAGCCTCAGCGCCACCGTCACCGGCGAGCAACTCGCCCAGGCCAGCGCCGACGCCTTAAAGCGCGACAGCCACCACCCCATCCCCCACAGCGCCGACCCCTTGCTCACCCTCAGCGCCCGCGACAGCATCGCCAAAATCGCCGGCCAATCACTGCAATGGACCGCCGCGCAAACCCTCACCCTGGGCAGCGGCGCCGACACCCACCTGGCCACCGGCCAAACCCTGCGCCTGCACAGCGGCCAAGCCATCGGCGCCCTGGCCGGCGCGCAACAGGCCGACGGCATCGGCCTGGCCCTGATCGCCAGCGCCGGGGCGGTGGACATCCAGGCGCAACAGAGCGACATCCACCTCAGCGCCCAAAACGACCTGAAGATCATCTCGATCGAGGCAGCGGCACAAATGGCCGCCGGCACCACCCTGCACCTGGCCGTGGAGGGCGGCGCCAGCCTGACCCTGGAAGGCGGCAACATCACCTTCGCCTGCCCGGGCAGCATCAAGGTGTATGCCGGCAAACGCCGATTCAACGGCCCGATACAGCAGTACTTCCCCCTGCCCCCATTCCCGCGCAACCCACTGCCCGAGGTCGCGGCCACATTTGATTTGCGGCTGATGGATGTGCCGGGGCCTGATGCCACGGCCCTTGGCGCATTTGCGTGGCGGATTGTCAGGGCAAGCAGTCAATCGACTGCGCTTTTGAGTCAAGAGTCACTGCTAGAAGGCAATAGCGACGCCGACGGAAAGCTCAACCTATCTGCCGAACAGGAGCAGGCGCTAAAACTGGCTTACGACCAGGCCCCCAATGACTACTGGCTGGTCTTTGGCGATCAGGCGCGAGAAGTGGTCATGGAGGCAGACAAGGGCAAATGGTCCGAGCATCAAAAGCTGCTTAAAGGCCTGGATGCCAATGGCTATATGAGCGACAGCGTCCGTACCGGGGGGAATGGAACGGACGTTGACCACATCCAGGCCGCCCGCCGAGAAATGCAGGTCAACAGCGGCGAAGCCCTACTGAACAAACTCAAGGAGCAATGAAATGACCATCCCCGACAGTGGATTAGTCCCTCGCACCGTTTGCCAAATAGTCGACAGTGAAGGCAATGCCCTTAAAGCTTTCGCCACAGATGAGGTCTGGGTGCGATCAGCGTTTTCAGAGGCCACCAGAGGCAATGCCGTCAAACCCTACTTCACCGGTAAAGACTACTTTGCCGAGCTGATCGACGAATTTGCCAATGCCAAGCAAAGCATCTGTATTGCTGGGTGGCAGGTGAACTGGGACGCCCAGTTGGCCCCCGATGTACGCCTGTATGACTGCCTTCTGGCCGCAGCTCAGCGCGGCGTGATGATTTATGTCATGCCCTGGGACGACAGCGCACCGGTACAAACCTACGACGAGCAAACCCGCAACGTGTTGCAGCACATCAACCGCGAAGTCAAAGCGATGCGGGTGTTTGTCACCCTGGCAAAATCAATGGCAGACAAGGCTCGCGCGTTCTACAGCCACCATCAGAAACAGGTGGTGATCGACCAGCGCGTGGCCTTCGTTGGCGGCCTGGATCTGGCCTATGGCCGTTACGACGATGACTGTTTTGACCTGCGCGCCGACAGCGATGGCCGCCAGGGTATGAACCGCTACAACGGCTGCGTTCCGCAATTGGGTGAATTGGCGGCCGACATCTTGGTCAATCCGGATGAGTTACCTGACTACTGGAAGCCGATCACAAACTCCAGCCCCGGCGATGGGGTGCAGGCGAAGATCAAGGCAGGGGCTTACCAAACGCCCTACGCAGAAGACACGCCCGTCGCGGAAAAGCTTGGAAGCAAATTGACCGCAAGCGTGGCCTCCCTGGACCCCAAGTGCCAGCCGCGTATGCCTTGGCAGGATATTCATCTGCGCATCGAAGGCCCGGCGGTGTCCGACTTGGCGCGAAACTTCGTCTTGCGCTGGAACAGCAAACGCACGGAAGAAAACCAAACCAGGCATCGCCGAACCCAGGGGCCCGAAGCGGCAACTCTCACGCGGGGGCCGCTGCCCGTTTTGCCTGTACCGCCTGCTCCTGCGCATTTCCCACACGTTGGAACCTGCTGCGTACAAGTGTTACGCAGTGCGCCAAAAGCGATGTTGAAAAACGAAACCAATGAACAGGTATTGAAACCGCAGGACGACATTCTTCGCGCCATGGAGTTGCTGATCGAAAAGGCCAAGCATTACATCTATATCGAGCAGCAGTTTTTTGTCAGTGCCTTTGGTGAGGAAGGGGAAACTACCCGAACCGAGCCTGCGATCAGCATCGCCAACGCCGCCGGTAATGGGCCGGCGGCAACCCGGTGGATGCCGGGCGATGCGGCGGCCTTACCACAGAACAAGATATGCACGCGCCTGATCCAACGCATTGGCTGTGCAGTATTCACGGGTAATCCGTTCCACGTGTACATCGTGCTCCCCGTGCACCCTGAGGGCGGAGGGCTGGATAACCCGGCCATCGTCACTCAGGTGCATTGGACCCAGCAAAGCATCGCGTTCGGCACGCAAAGCCTGCTCAACGGGATTCGTTGGTACATCAAAGTGCGGGATTTGCGCGCCAGTGGGCAAATCACCCTGGAGCAGCAAGCGGCCGCGTGGGATAGGGGGCTAGTAGGGGTGGTGGAATTGGCACAGTCATTTCGTAATGTCACCAATCCCAGCGACGAGGCGTGCTTCGAGTTTGTAACCCTGCTTAACCTGCGCAATTGGGCACAGTTAGGTGATCGCTATGTCACCGAACAGATTTATGTGCACAGCAAAATGATGATCGTCGATGACCGTTATGCGTTGGTCGGCAGTGCCAATATCAACGACCGCAGCCTAGTGGGCGAGCGTGATTCGGAACTGGCCGTGTTAGTCATGGACACGGACGTGGAGCATAAAGACTTTTTAGGTAATGGGCGCCCGCAACCGACCCGCAAGTTGGCCCATGAACTGCGCAAAGGTGTATGGAGCAAGCTATTTGGGTTAAGCAGTGGTGTACGCCCGGCTGAAGCGTTGCGGGGCATGATCGATAGACCAGGGCATCCGGACTGTTGGAAGGCGATTCAGGATATAGCCAAGCGCAATGCTGAGCACTATGAAGCCGTATTTAAATATATTCCTCGAAATCATCAGCCTAATGAGCCGAAGGAGAACCCAGGCGAAACAGAGGACGCGCCTATTGCCCGTCCAGCCTCTATCTGGCCGGTGATTGATACCACATCAAAATATAACTCTCCAGGAACGACTGCTCTAGAGCATATAAAAAAACATCAGATGCCATTTGAGGCTTCGTTCTGGAAATCACCACAACATAACATCGCCTCTGTCTCTCGCCTCAGTGAGATACGCGCATTTATTGCAACTTACCCTGTGACCTGGACAAAGGGCGAAGATAATAATATGCGTTTCCATAATGCATTGATGACCCATGCTGAAAAAGTCGAGCCCCCGTTAGAGGGGTCTATTGACCATTCTACGCAAGAAAAGAAATTGGCTTCGGCATCTATCAAAAAACAGGAATATCGTGGATGAATTTTATTACTCGGTCATCATTATTCATTCTGCTGAACGTATGCACCTCACTCGCTTACGCACAGAAAATCAATGTGCCAGAGCAATGGAAGACCGAATGCATCGGAAACTTTCAGATTAGCGTTCCTGGCGATGTAGAACTTGCGCTGCTGCATTATCATGATAGGGATAAAAAATATAACTTCCGTACAAAAATGCTCCAGCGTGTTTTTTACGCAACAACAACTTACGGGGGGGGTATTGGCGTCTATTATGAAGATGAAAAAGAATTTTATTTAAAAACCCGACAAGCCGAAGTTGACAGGCTGGAGAAGTATCGATCAGACAATAAAGGCAACCCCAAAGCTGGAAAGTTTTCATATAGCTTTCCTGATGAAACCTCATTTTTAGCCAAGCACGGAAACTCGGACAGAATGAAAATTGAGGCTTCAAGTTATTATTCTGGCCGCCGCTACACCTATGAAACCCTTGATAGGCGAGATGAGGTTTCGGTAACTAAAGACTATGACAATTTTGCTAAAAACTTTCGCCCCCGCGCCCTTTACGAAATCCCCAATGAAAAAGGCGTGTGCATACCCTATGGCTTTATTAAAAGCGACACCCCTCAAGATCGAGTGATTTCCAGCGCCATGCGCTTGAAAGATCATCCTGACGTGACCGTGCTATTAATGGATAAAAGTGCTTCTCGGGGAGGTTTTGTCCGAAAGGAGAACCCCACCGCCATCGAGGAAATTCGTTACATCTGGGAGTGGGGTTTTAATTGGCGTACAGAAAAGCTACAAGCCACAGGCTTTCCTCGTTTTCCTTTAGTCCGTATTGCCGGCTATAAAGGTCGATCAAGTTTCGTCGAAATAACACGACCCAATCCCGCTACATACGATCCAGATGATGTCTGCACTAAGAATAGTTATTACGCCGAAGAACAGATTCTAGCTAAATGCCCGCCGCTCCCAGTGGACTACGGCTACGTCGCCTATGTTCAAGGCGACCCCAATGCCAAGGAAGACACACCTAGCCTGCTGCTCTACGTGCTGCAAGAGTCCAAATATGGTCCCGATGGCAAACCGTCTATTGGCAGGGACGAACTCCACACAATGGCCGACACCATCGCCGCGTCAATCAAGCGCCGTTAAGTGAGAATCGACGGCGTGCGGCTTGATATCAGGGGTATCCAACAAATGGCCTTGGTCGGCGGATTGGATTGGGCCTATGGCCGTAAGGAGTTGCTGACCTTAAGCAAAAATTTGCCAGCCTATCAACGCAAGAAAAGAAATGGACTTCAGTACCTATCAAAAAACAGGAGTACCGCGGATGAATCTGTTTATTAGATTTTCATTATTCTCCCTACTGGCTGCATGCACCTCGGTAGTCCATGCACAAAAAATTATCGTGCCAGAGCAATGGAAAACTGAATGTGTAGGCAATTTTGAAATCCGCCTGCCAGGGAATGTCGAAATTGCTGTACTTCGAAAAGTACTTTATGACTATCAAGATAGGTACAGGTTTTTTCCAAACCCTGGCCAAAAAGTATTTTTTGCACAAACAAGTTATGGAGGAGAAATAGGCGTCCACCCCCTTGGTGATAAAGAACTTTATTTTACGGCTCGTCAGGCTGAAGTTGATAGACTGGAAAAATACCGGGCAGACAATAAGGATAACCCCAAAGCCGGAACGTTTTCATATAGCTTTCCAGATGAAACCTCATTTTTAGCCAAGCACGGAAACTCGGACAGAATGAAAATTAAGGCTTCAAGTTATTATTCTGGCCGCCGCTACACCTATGAAACCCTTGATAGGCGAGATGAGGTTTCGGTAACGAAGGACTATGACAATTTTGCTAAAAACTTTCGCCCCCGCGCCCTTTACGAAATCCCCAATGAAAAAGGCGTGTGCATACCCTATGGCTTTATTAAAAGCGACACCCCTCAAGATCGAGTGATTTCCAGCGCCATGCGCTTGAAAGATCATCCTGACGTGACCGTGCTATTAATGGATAAAAGTGCTTCTCGGGGAGGTTTTGTCCGAAAGGAGAACCCCACCGCAATCGAGGAAATTCGTTACATCTGGGAGTGGGGTTTTAATTGGCGTACAGAAAAACTACAAGCCACAGGCTTTCCTCGTTTTCCTTTAGTCCGTATTGCCGGCTATAAAGGTCGATCAAGCTTCGTCGAAATAACACGACCTAATCCCGCTATATACGATCCCGCTGCATACGATCCAGATGATGTCTGCACTAAGAATAGTTATTACGCCGAAGAACAGATTCTAGCTAAATGCCCGCCGCTCCCAGTGGACTACGGCTACGTCGCCTATGTTCAAGGCGACCCCAATGCCAAGGAAGACACACCTAGCCTGCTGCTCTACGTACTGCAAGAGTCCGAGTATGGCCCCAATGGCAAACCGTCTATTGGCAGGGACGAACTCCACACAATGGCCGACACCATCGCCGCGTCAATCAAGCGCCGTTAAGTGAGAACCGGCGACGTGTGGCTTGATATCAGCCGTATTCAGCAAATGGCTTTAGTCGGTGGTGTGGGCTTGGCCTATGGCCTTTACCGCAGACACTGGACTACGGCTATATCGCCTACGTCAAAGGCGACCCTGACGCCAAGGAAGACACACCCAACTTGCTGCTCTACGTAATGCAAAACTCCGAGGATGCACCCGACGGCAAACCGACTATTGGCAAAGATGAACTAAAGAAAATGGCCGACACCATCGCCGCGTCAATCAAGCGCCGTTAGGGATTGGGGGGTTCGATTCGGCGGGCTTACAACATCAACCCCACCACCCCCACCAACACCACCGGCCACCCCAGTAATAGCCCCCGCCATAACCGTGGCCCGTGGCGCAGTTCCATGAAGCCGTCGGTAATCATCCAGGCCTTGGCCACGGCCAGCAGCAGGATCAGCGCCGGCCATCCGGCCTGTTGGCCCAGTGCCACGGTGGTGATGCTGAGCAGTACCAGCCCTAGCCAGCAGCCCATTAATACGGCCATGGAGCCTCCTTCAACCAATGACGTAGACCAGCGGAAACAGCACGACCCACACCAGGTCGACCATGTGCCAATACAGCACGCCCGACTCCATGCCGCCGTAGGCGTGGCGCCAGCAGCGCCGGGACAGCCAGGCAAGGATGGCCATGCCCAGTAGCACGTGGAGGAAGTGGAACCCGGTGAGGATCCAGTACAGGGTGAAGAACCTGTTGTGCTCCAGCCCCAGGCCGGCCGCCGCCAAGTGCTGGTATTCGCCCAGTTTCAAGCCGACGTAGACGCTGGCCAGCAACAGCGCCAGCAGCAACGCCGCGCTCGCCCGACGTGCCCTGCCCTGGCGCACCCAGTGCTGGGCCATGGCCGCCAGCAGCCCGGCGGTGAGCAGGCTCAAGGTCAGGGCCAGGCCGGTGGAGCGGTCGAGCAAGGCGCGGCTGGCGCTGAACAAGGGCCGGTCCAGGGCCTGGGCGCCGGCGAAGGTGAGGATCAGCAAGGCGAACACCGACAGTTCGGCGAGGATGAAAAACCACATCGCCAGGTCCCCCGGCAGGGTACCGGGGGTGCGGGCGTCAGCCGAAGTGGACATCGACCACGTCCATCAGCGCCGCGACGGTTTGTACGTCGTCGCTCAGGGGTTCGGCCAGGCACGCCAGGCACGCCTCCCGGGGTGGCATGCCGGCGCCGATCATGCGCGCGGTAAAAATCAGCAGCCGCGTGGAGGCCACTTCATCCAAGTCATGCTGGTCGAGGCGGCGCAGGGCGTGGCCGAGGGTCACCACCTCGGTGGCCAGGGCCAGGTCCACCGCCGCTTCGCGGGCGACGATGCGTGCCTCGTCGGCGGCGGCCGGGTAGTCGAAGCGCAGCGCGGCGAAGCGCTGGCGGGTGCTGGGTTTCATACCCTTGAGCAGGTTCTGGTAACCGGGGTTATAGGACACCACCAGCATGAACCCGGGCGGTGCCTGCAAGACCTCGCCGGTACGTTCCAGGTACAGCTCGCGGCGGTCGTCTGCCAAGGGGTGCAGCACCACGGCGGTGTCCTGGCGGGCCTCTACCACTTCGTCGAGGTAGCAGATGCCGCCCTCGCGCACGGCTCGGGTCAGCGGGCCGTCCTGCCACCAGGTGCCTTGGGCGCCGATCAGGTGGCGGCCGATCAGGTCGGCGGCGCTGAGGTCGTCATGGCAAGCCACGGTGTACAGCGGCAGGTTGAGGCGGTGGGCCATGTGCTGCACGAAGCGGGTTTTGCCACACCCGGTGGGGCCTTTTATCAGCACCGGCATGCGGTGGTGCCAGGCTTGCTCGAACAGCGTCTGCTCGTTGCCTTGCACCTGGTAGAAGGGTTCGGCGCTGGGGTGGCCGGGGGTTGAGAGGTCCATGTAAGTACCTGTTGGCGCAGCGGATTTGCACGCCAAGCTACGGCGCCCTGCGACAACCTGGCAAGCCGCGTGCGCCGCAAACTTGATCGCCGTCAAGCGAGCATCGGGGCTGCGCGACATAGCCTTGCAGTGCACTAAGAACCTGCGCTCTGCACTGCCTTTTCAGCGCATCGCAAAGGTCTGCCCTGAGGAGTAAAAACCAATGCTGATCCGCAACCGTAAAACCTTCGCTTTGACCTTCGCCACGCTTTGCTCGGCGCTGGCCCTGGCGGTGACCCACGCCGCCCGCGCCGAGGAACCTGCCAGTAAACCCGCCGCGCCTATGGTGAAAACCGCCGGCGCCCCCGACATGACCCAAGCCGACTTCGACGCCGCCAAGGAGATCTACTTCCAGCGCTGCGCCGGTTGCCACGGCGTACTGCGCAAAGGCGCCACCGGCAAGCCGTTGACCCCGGACATCACCCAGGGCCGCGGCCAGGCCTACCTCGAAGCGCTGATTACCTACGGCTCGCCGGGCGGGATGCCGAACTGGGGCACCTCCAATGCCCTGACCAAAGACCAGATCACGGTCATGGCCAACTTCATCCAGCACACCGCCCCGACGCCGCCCGAGTGGGGCATGGCCGAAACCCTGAAGACCTGGAAGGTGCTGGTTAAACCCGAAGACCGGCCGAAGAAGCAGATCAGCAAACTCAACCTGGAAAACCTGTTCTCGGTCACCCTGCGCGACGACGGCAAGATTGCCCTGATCGATGGTGACAGCAAGAAAATCGTCAAGCTCATCGAGACCGGTTACGCGGTGCACATTTCGCGCATTTCCGCGTCCGGGCGCTACCTGTTGGTGATCGGCCGCGACGCCAAGATCGACATGATCGACCTGTGGCCCGCCGAGCCGACCAAGGTCGCGGAGATCAAGGTGGGCATCGAGGCGCGCTCGGTGGAAACCTCCAAGTTCAAGGGCTTTGAAGACAAGTACGCGATTGCCGGCTCCTACTGGCCGCCGCAGTTCACCATCATGGACGGCGAAACCCTGGAGCCCAAGCAGATCGTCTCCACCCGCGGCATGACCGTGGACAAGCAGGAATACCACCCTGAGCCACGGGTGGCGGCGATCATCGCCTCCCACGAATGGCCGGAGTTCATCGTCAACGTCAAGGAAACCGGCAAGGTGCTGCTGGTCAACTACCAGGACATCAAGAACCTCACCATCACCAGCATCGACGCCTCGCCGTTCCTCCATGACGGCGGCTGGGACAGCACCCACCGCTACTTCATGACGGCGGCGAACAACTCCAACAAGGTCGCGGTGATCGATTCCAAGGAGCGCAAGCTCACCGCCCTGGTGGACGTGGGCAAGATCCCCCACCCCGGCCGTGGCGCCAACTTCAACCACCCCAAATACGGGCCGGTGTGGGCCACCAGCCACCTGGGCGACGGCGGGATTTCGGTGATCGGCACCGACCCGATCAAGCACCCGCAATACGCCTGGAAGCAGGTCGAGTCCCTCAAGGGCCAGGGCGGCGGTTCGCTGTTCATCAAGACCCACCCCAACTCACGCCACCTGTACGTGGACACCACCCTCAACCCGGACGCCAAGCTGAGCCAATCGGTGGCGGTGTTCAACCTCGACAAGCTCGACGCCGGCTACACCGCGTTACCCATCGCCGAGTACTCCGGCATCAAGGACGGCGCCCTGCGCGTTGTGCAACCGGAATACAACAAGGCCGGCGATGAGGTGTGGTTCTCGGTTTGGAACGGCCAGACCGAGGAATCGGCGCTGGTAGTGATCGACGACAAAACCCTCAAACTCAAGTCAGTTATCAAGGACAAGCGTCTCATCACCCCGACCGGCAAGTTCAACGTCTACAACACCCAGTACGACATTTATTGAACTGCCATGACATTTATTGAGCTTCATCAACACGAGAAAACCCTATGAAAAATATGCTCATCCCCTTGTTCGCCCTGGCCGCTGCACTCAGCGTGCAAACGGCCCTGGCCGATGACGGCGCAGCGCTGTTCAAGAGCAAGCCGTGCGCCGCGTGCCATACCGTGGACATGAAAATGGTGGGCCCGGCGCTCAAGGATGTCGCGGCCAAGAACGCCGGCAAGGCCGATGCCCAGGCCACCCTGGCCAAGCACATCAAGGAAGGCACCCAGGGCAACTGGGGCCCGATTCCAATGCCGGCCAACCCGGTCACGGATGAAGAAGCCAACACCCTGGCCAAGTGGGTACTGAGCCTTAAATAACGACCCGGAGGGCGTCATGAAACCATCGATCATCGGTTTGGCCATGGCGCCGCTCCTACTGTTTTTTTGCGCCAGCGCAGCTGCGCTGACGCCCCCCGACGCACCGCGCCGGGCCCAACTCGAACACCTGCTGGCCCAGGACTGCGGTGCCTGCCACGGCCTGCACCTGACCGGAGGCCTGGGCCCGGCCCTGACCGCCCAGGCCCTGGCCGGCAAACCCCGCGCCAGCCTGATCGCCACCGTCACCCAGGGCCGGCCCGGCACCGCCATGCCGGCCTGGGAGGCGCTGCTCAGCGAAAGCGATATCGCCTGGCTGGTGGACATTCTCGTGCAAGGAAACCACGCCCCATGATCCGATCCTTCCTGTTGTCGGCCGCCGCCGCCCTGCTGCTCGGCGGCTGCGCCCAAGCCCCGTTGCGCGGCACCGGTGACCTGGGTGTGGTCATCGAGCGCGCCAGCGGCAGCGTGCAGATTATCCAGAGCAGCGGCGCCACGCCCCTGGCGCGCCTGGAGGGGCTGGGCGACCTGTCCCATGCCTCGGTGGTGTTCTCGCGCGATGAGCGCTATGCGTATGTGTTCGGCCGCGACGGTGGGCTGACCAAGATCGACCTGCTCACGCTGCGCATCGAGCGCCGGGTAATCCAGGGCGGCAACGCCATCGGCGGCGCCATCAGCCAGGACGGCACACTCATTGCCGTGTCCAACTATGTGCCGGGCGGGGTCAAGGTGTTCGACGCCGTGACCCTGGAGCAGGTGGCCGACATCCCCGCCACGCCCCTGGCCGACGGCAAGCAGCGCTCGCGGGTGGTGGGCCTGGTGGATATCCCGGGGCAAGGCTTTGTGTTCAGCCTGTTCGACACCGGCGAGATCTGGACCGCCGATTTCAGCCACGGCCGCGTACCGACTATCACCCGCTACACCGGCATCGGCCAGCAACCCTACGACGCCCTGATTACCCCCGATGGGCGCTACTACATGGCCGGCCTGTTCGGCGAAGACGGCATGGCCCAACTCGACCTGTGGCACCCCGAACGCGGGGTCAAGCGCGTGCTCGGCGACTACGGCCGCGGCCAGGCGAAATTGCCGGTGTACAAGATGCCCCACCTCGAAGGCTGGGCCGTGGCCGACAACCAGGCGTTCGTGCCCGCCGTCGGGCGCCACCAGGTGTTGGTGATGGACGCCCGGACCTGGACCCAGACCGCCGCCATCCCCGTGGCCGGGCAACCGGTGTTCGTCACCGCGCGGCCCGACGGGCGCCAGTTGTGGGTCAACTTCGCCTACCCGGACAACGACCGAGTGCAGGTGATCGACAGTGAAACCCACGCCATCGTCGCCGACCTGCGGCCGGGCCCCGCCGTGCTGCACATGGAATTCACCGGCCGTGGCGACCAGCTCTGGCTGTCGGTGCGCGATGGCGACCAGGTGCAGGTCTGGGACCCGTATCGCCTGACCCTGAAAACCAGCCTGCCCGCCGAGAAACCCAGCGGCATCTTCTTCACCAACCGCGCCCACAAACTGGGGTACTGAAATGGACTTTGATCGACTCACCCGCCGCCTCATCGACCGCTACCAACACGGCATGCCGCTGTGCGAGGAACCCTACCGGGAAATGGCCCAGGTGCTGGGCTGCAGCGAACCCGAGGTGATGGCCTGCCTGCAACGCCTGGAGCTGGCCGGCGCCCTCTCGCGCATCGGCCCGGTGTTCGAGCACCGCCACGCCGGTGCCAGCACCCTGGCCGCGTTCGCCGTGCCGCCGGAGCGTTTGCAGCAGGTGGCGGCGCGGGTCAACCAATACCCGGAGGTCAACCACAACTACGCCCGCGAGCACCACTACAACCTGTGGTTCGTGGTCACCGGCCCTGATCGCCAACACCTGGAACAGATCCTCGTCGAACTGGAACAGGACACCGGCCTCACCGCCCTGGACCTGCCGATGCTCACCTCCTACCGCATCGACCTGGGCTTCGCCCTGGGAGACTCGGCATGAGCGAGCCGCTCACCGTGCAGCAAGCGCTGGCCCTGCGCCGCCAGTTGGAAACCGGCCTGCCGCGGGTCAGCCGCCCTTACCAGGCCCTCGCCCAGCACCTGCACGCCCAGGAGAGTCAGGTGCTGGAACAGATGCGCCAGTGGCAGGAAGAAGGCCTGTTCCGCCGTGTCGGCCTGGTGCTCAACCACCGCGCCCTGGGCTTTACCGCCAACGCCATGCTGGTGCTGGACGTGCCCGATGCGCTGATCGACGAAGTCGGCCAACGCCTGGGCAAAGCCCCGGGGATCACCCTGTGCTACCAGCGCCCACGGCGCTTGCCGCACTGGCGCTACAACCTGTTCTGCATGGTCCACGGGCGCCAGCGTGACCAGGTGGAGGCCCATATCCAGGGCTTGCTCGACGCCCATTTGCTGGCCGACCTGCCCCACCAATGGCTGTTCAGCACCCAGGCCTTCAAACAGTGCGGCGGGCGTTTCGCCCCGCCCAAGAACGAGGCCTGGGCCCATGGATGATCTGGATCGGCGCCTGATAAACCGCCTACAACTGGGCCTGCCCCTGGTACGCCACCCTTGGCAGGTACTGGCCGAGGAACTGGGCAGCACCAGCGCACAATTGCTCGACCGCCTCCACGAGTTGCTCGAAGACGGCTTGCTCACCCGCTTCGGCCCGATGTTCGACGTCGAGCGTTTGGGCGGTGCCTTCACCCTCGCCGCGCTGGCCGTGCCCGAGGAGCGCTTCGACGCCGTGGCCGAACTGCTCGAAACCCTGCCCGAGGTGGCCCACAACTACCGCCGCGAGCACGCCTGGAACATGTGGTTCGTGCTCGGCTGCGCCAACGAGCAGGCCGTGCACGACACCTTGCAACGGATCGAGGCCACCACCGGCCTGGCGGTGCTCAACCTGCCCAAAGAGGAGACTTACCATGTCGGTTTGTATTTCCCGGTCTGACGATGCCTTGGCCCTGCGCCTGGTCAAATTGACCCAGGCTGGCCTGCCCCTGGTGGACGACCCCTGGGCCTGGCTGGCCGAGCAGTTGGGCATCAGCGTCGACGCCACCCTGCAACTGCTCCAGCGCCTACAAGCCGAGGGCGCGATCCGGCGCATCGCGGCAGTGCCCAACCACTATCGCCTGGGCTACCGCTTCAACGGCATGACCGTGTGGGACATCGACGACGAACACATGCCACGCCTCGGTGCCCTGGTCGGCGCCCAACCCTATGTCAGCCACTGTTACCGGCGCCCGCGCCGCGAAGCGTGGCGCTACAACCTGTTCGCCATGGTCCACGGCCGTAGCAGCGAAGAAATCGACAGTTACCGCGAGCAGTTGCGCTTCCTGCTGGGCCAGGCCTGCGCGGCTGACGAGATGCTGGTCAGCAGCCGCATCCTGAAAAAAACCGGCCTGCGCCTGCCCACCCACCCGGCCGGCCACCCCGTGCTCTAGGAGAATCCCATGTTAAGGATCAGCCATTACCTACGTGCCCTCGCCGGCCAGAGCCCGCCCCCGCGCACCAGCCTACCCGGCAGTACGCAGGCGCCGGTGGTGATCTGGAACCTGCTGCGCCGCTGCAACCTGACCTGCAAGCACTGCTACGCCACCTCGGCCGACAGCGTGTTCCGCGATGAACTGGACACCGCTGCGGCCCTGGCGGTGATCGATGACCTGCACGAGGCCGGGGTCAAGGTGTTGATCCTCTCTGGCGGTGAGCCGCTGCTGCGCGACGATCTCTTCGAGCTCAGTGCCTACGCCCGCGCGCGGGGGTTTTTCGTCGCCTTGTCCACCAACGGCACGTTGATTAGCGAAAGCAATATCGAGCAGATCGCCGCCGCCAATTTCGACTATGTGGGGGTCAGCATCGATGGCCTGGAAGAAACCCACGATGCCTTCCGCCAACTGGTGGGCAGCTACGCCAGCTCCATGCACGGCATCGCCCTGTGCCGCCAACGCGGCATCCGCGTGGGCCTGCGCACCACCCTGACCCAGGAAAACCACGCCCAGCTCCCGCAACTGCTGGACCTGATGCGCGAATACGACGTACAGAAGTTCTACCTCTCGCACCTCAACTACAGCGGCCGCGGCAAGCGCAGCCGCCAACTCGACGCCCACCAGCAGATGAGCCGCGATGCCATGACGCTGATCTTCGAGCGCGCCTGGGCCGATATCCAGGCCGGCAGCCTAAGCGATTTTGTCAGCGGCAATAACGACGCCGACGCCATCCTGCTACTGCAATGGGTGCATCGCCACCTGCCCGAGCACTACCCGCAACTGGAGCACATGCTCCACGCCTGGGGCGGCAATGCCTCCGGTTCCGGCATCGCCAACATCGACAACACTGGCGAAGTCCACCCCGACACCTACTGGTGGCAGCACTCGGTGGGCAACGTGCGCAAGACGCCGTTCCGCACCCTGTGGCTGGACGAACCCGACCCGCTGTTGCAGCAACTGCGCCAGCACCCACGGGCCATCGGCGGGCGCTGCTCGCAGTGCCGCTGGCTGGATATCTGCAACGGCAACACCCGCACCCGCGCCTGGGCCGAAGGCGACCTGTGGGGCCAAGACCCCGGCTGCTACCTGAGCGACGAAGAGATCGGCGTGCGCCCCCAGAGCAACCTGATCTGCGTCCAAAGCTGAATGGGCTGCACCCGGCCCACGCGGCGGCACAGCCGCGGGGCCGCCACCTGATGAAGTACCAAGGAAGTCGCCATGAATTCATCCCTCGTGATACCTGCCGCACTGCAATCGCTCCTGCGCCCCGGTGAGGTGGCCCTGGTCGGGGCCGGCCCGGGCGACCCACGCCTGCTGACCTTGCGGGCCTGGAGCCTGTTGATGCAGGCGGATGCGGTGGTCTTCGATCGCCTGGTCAGCCCCGAGTTGCTGAGCCTGATCCCCCTGGCCTGCGCCCGCCATTACGTGGGCAAGGCCAGCGGCTGCCACAGCATGCCCCAGGAGCAGATCAACCAATTGCTCGCCGACCTCGCCGACCAGGGCCAGCGCGTGGTGCGCCTCAAGGGCGGCGACCCATTCATTTTCGGCCGTGGCGCCGAAGAGCTGGAGTACCTACTGCAACGCGGCGTTGACTGCCAGATCGTACCCGGCATTACCGCCGCGGCCGGGTGCAGCGCCTATGCCGGCATCCCCCTGACCCACCGCGACTTGGTCAACTCCTGCCGCTTCATCACCGGGCACCTGCAACGCGACGGCGAGTTGAGCCTGCCGTGGGCCAGCCTGGCCGACGACAGCCAGACCCTGGTGTTCTACATGGGCCTGTCCAACCTGGCGGTGATCGCCCAGCGCCTGATGGAAGCCGGTATGCCCCCGGGCACCCCGGCCGCGCTGATCTGCAATGGCGCACGGCCCGACCAGCACGTGGCCCGGGGCACCTTGGAACACCTGAGCAGCATGGCCATCGAATGCGAGCAAGGGGTGCCGACACTGACCGTGATCGGCAAGGTGGTCGCATTGTTCGCCGACCAGCATGTGGAATACCCGGCGCGCGTCTACCCCCATCGCGTCGCGGCCAAAATGACCGAGGTGGCATCGTGAAAGGCCTGCTATTGCTGCCGCTGCTGTGGGCCAGCGCCGCCCATGGCGCGGCGCCGCAGCCTGCCGCCGCGCTGTACCAGCAGCACTGCGAAAGCTGCCACGGCGCCACACGCCTGGGCGCTGCCGGGCCGGCGCTGCTGCCCGAGAGCCTGGGGCGGATCAAGCCCGATGAGGTGCGCAAGGTCATCGCCAACGGCCGCCCCGCCAGCCAGATGGCCGGGTTCGCCGGCACCCTCAGCACACCACAGATCGACGCCCTCGCCGACTACCTGCAACAGCCCCCCGCCACGCCGCCGACTTGGAACGACCACGACATCCGCGCCAGCCACAGGCTGCTGGCCGACCTGAGCACACTGCCCAGCACCCCACAGCACCACGCCGACCCGCTGAACCTGTTCGTGGTGGTGGAGGCTGGCGACCACCACATCAACATCCTCGACGGCGACCGCTTCACCGTGCTCGACCGCTTCGCCTCGCATTTTGCCGTGCACGGCGGGCCGAAATTCTCGCCGGACGGGCGCTTCGTCTACTTCGCCTCCCGCGATGGCTGGATCAGCCTCTACGACCTGCACAACCTCAAACTCATCGCCGAAGTGCGCGCCGGCCTCAACACCCGCAACCTGGCCGTGAGCAAAGACGGGCGCTGGGTGCTGGTGGGCAACTACCTGCCCGGCAGCCTGGTGCTGCTCGATGCCCGCGACCTGAGCCTGGTCAAGACCCTGCCCGCCACGGGCCTGGACGGCAAAACATCGCGGGTCAGCGCGGTGTACACCGCCCCGCCCCGAAACAGCTTCATCGTTGCCCTCAAGGATGTGAAGGAAGTTTGGGAACTGAGTTATGCCGGCACGCCGAACTTCGAGCCACGGCGCATAGCCGCCCAGGATTTTCTCGACGACTTCTCGTTCTCCCCGGACTACCGCCAGTTGCTCGCCACCTCACGCAAGGCCCAGGGCGGCCAGGTCATCGACTTGGACAGTGGCAACGTCGTCACCGACATCCCCCTGCCCGGCATGCCGCACCTGGGCTCGGGCACCTACTGGAAGCGCAACGGTGACTGGGTGTTCGCCACGCCCAACATCAGCAAGGGCCTGATCTCGGTGATCGACTTCAAGACCTGGAAGCTCATCAAGGAAATCCCCACCCTGGGGCCGGGGTTCTTCATGCGCAGCCACGTCAATTCGCCCTATGCCTGGACCGACGTGTTCTTCGGCCCGGACAACGACGCCATTCACCTGATCGACAAACAGACCCTGGAGATCGCCCACACCCTGCGGCCCATGCCCGGCAAAACCGCCGCCCACGTGGAATTTACCCGCGACGGGCGCTACCTGCTGTTGAGCATCTGGGACACCGACGGCGCGCTGATCGTCTACGACAGCAAGACCCTCAGGGAGATCAAGCGCCTGCCCATGAACAAACCCTCGGGCAAGTACAACGTGGGCAACAAGATCGAATTCGCCGAAGGCACCTCCCACTGACCCGCCCCTCGTAGCAAGCGGGCTCGCCCGCGCCGGGCTGCGCAGCAGCCCCATCACTCAGGTTCCACGGATATCAGGGATGGGAGGGCTTTGCCCTCCAGCGCGGGGGAGCCCGCTTGCGACGAGAGGTGGGTTAACCGGCGTATTACCCCAGGGTGTAGCCACCGTCGACTTTCCAGTCCTGGCCATACACCCCGCGGGCGCCTTGAGAGAGTTGGAAAACCATGACATTGGCCACTGCCGCCGCATCGAGAAAACGCCCCGGCACCAGGCGTTGGGTCAGGCGGCTGGTGAGCGCCTCCAACTGCTCTTCGTCCAGGCCCAGGTTGTCCCACAGCGCTGTGGCGGTGGGCCCCGGTGACACCAGGTTGATGCGAATGCCCAGCGGCCCGAGTTCGGTGGCCAGGGTGCGCACCTGGGCCACCAAAGCGGCCTTGCTGGCGATGCTGGCGGCCAGGCCGGGGAAGCTGGAATCACAGAGGAAACTGCCAACGAACACCACCGACGCCGGGTTGGCCAACTCGCCGCGCAGCGCCGCCAGGGTATTGAGCGCCCCGGCACCGTTGACCGCCCATTGGCGCTCGAACGCGCCCATGTCCAGGCTGTCGGCCAGTTCTGCACTGCCGGCATTGGGCACCAGGTAATCCACCGCTCCCAGGCGCGCAGCCTGGCGCGCCAGTTCGTGCAAATCGTCGGTTCGGGTGACATCCCCAGCGAACCAGCGCAAGCGCTCGCCGTAGATCTGCTGCAACACCGCCAGTTCCCCGAGGGTGCGCGACATGGCCAACACCCGCACCCCGCGCGGCAACAACGCCGCACACAGGGCCAGGCCGATCCCTGAACTGGCCCCGGTGATTACCGCCAAACGGTCCTGAAACTCGGTCTTCATCATCTACACCTCACGCCTAGGGATTACCGCGGGGCCTATCTTTGAACAGCGCAGGAAATAGCGACTTGACGGTAATCAGATTTGTTGGATGAGGGGGAGTGTGCGCGGGAGATGGCGGGTGCCGCTGACCTGTAGGAGCACGGCTTGCCGGCGATGGCGATCTCAACGCCACCCTCGCTGGCAAGCCAGGCTCCTACGGTGAGGATGTCAGTGCATGTCGTGATGCATTGCCGGTTGTTGTTGCAGCACGGCTTGGTCGATGTCGGCAAAGCGCAGCACGCGCCCGCCATTGATGGTGGCCAGTTTTTCGGCGGCCTGCTGGTCGGAGAACGAGGCCAGGACCACGCCCATGGCACCCTTGAGGTTTGTGCCGATCACATAGAACGCGGTTTTTGCGTCGATCAGGTAAGCGTCGTTGGGCGCGTCCCAGGGGCTGCGGCCCATGTCGTGGACGTAGAGCTTGGCATCGTCGTGGTGGTTTTCCGGTTGCAGCCACCAGCCGAGCATTTCGGCGGTGGAGCAGAATTTCTTCACGCCGTTGCGCTCCACGACCTGGCCTTTGGGGCCGGGGAACTCGGAGATAATCATGCCGCACACGTGGCATTCATCGCTGGGGTGGAACGCCGTGGGGGCATCGCTGTAGCTGGCCGTTTCGGCCTTGTCGCAGGCCCCCAGCAGCAGCCCCAGCAGCAATACGGCACAGACGCGGGCGGTGTTTTGGTAAAAGCGGTTCATCGTTGGGTACTCCATCAAGCCTCAAAATTCGTCAAACCGCGCGGCGGCGGAACAGCCGGTAGGCCAGGCACAGCGGCGCCACCACCCACAGGCCCAGGCACAGCCAAAGCATCGAGCCCGGCAGCGGCAGGTCTTTGCCCAGGGTCAGGACCCCGGCCATGTTGGCCCCGGCCTCGAAGCCGGAGAGGTTTATCAAGCGATACACGTCCGCCGGGTTGAGCAGCAGCAGCCAGGGCAGCAGTTTGGGGCTGAACTGGCCTTCGCTGAGCACCAGCAGGGCCAGTAGCACCAGGTCGAACACCAGGACGAAGAAGAACCACACCCCCAGCGCCAGGCCGGCGGCGGTGGATTTTTCCGCCGAGACGCTGCTCAGCACATAGGCCAGGCCCAGGAAACCCCAGCCCAGCAGGGTCGAGGACACCATAAAGCGGCCAAAGGCCCACAGCAGCAGAGGCAACTCCACGTCTTCGACCAACAGCGCGATGGCGAGCATGGCGCAGCCAAAGCCGATCAACGTGGCCAGGGCCAGGGTCAGGCCATGGCCGAGGAATTTGCCCAGCAGGATCTGCCCGCGCCCCAGGGGGTAGGTGAGCAACAGCAGCAAGGTGCCGCTTTCGTCTTCGCCAACGATCGCGTCATAGGCCAGCAACAGGGCGATCAGCGGCATCAGGAACGTCGCCAGGCTGGCGAGGCTGGCCACGGTGGCCGGGATCGAGGTGAAGCCCAGTTGCCCGGACGCCGCCGCGCCGAGCCAGGCAATGCCCAGGGCCAGCACGGCGAACAACAGGCTGATCGCCAACAGCCAGCGGTTACGCAAGCCATCGCTGAGTTCTTTGCGGGCCATGTTCCAGATCGGCGTCATACTGCCCCCTCGCCCGGCGCCAACTCGGCGCGGGTCATGTAGTAGCGATACAGGTCTTCCAGGGACGGCGGATGGATCTCCACGTCCCGGGGGTCGTCTTCTTCCAGCAACTGGCGCAACAGCCCCAGTTTGCTGCCGTTATGGGCCGCCACTTCCAGCCCCGCCGCGCCCCAGGCCTGGGTCTCGTGGCCGGCCAGGTTCCAGCGCTGCTGCAAGGGCCAGGCGTGCTTGAGGCCGCTGGCGCGGATCAGGGTGGGCAGGCCGGCGTCTTCACGCAGCTTGGCCAGGCTGCCCAAGGCCAACAGGCGCCCCTGGGTGAGGATCGCCGCGCGGTTGATATAGGCCTCGACACCCGGCAGCACGTGGGAGCAAAGGATGATGCTGGTGCCCTGGTTGCGCAGGCGTTCGAGCAGGCGGTAGAGGTCTTGGGTGGCGATGGGGTCCAGGCCCACGGTGGGTTCGTCCAGCAGCAACAGGCGTGGCGCGCCGAGCAGGGCCTGGGCCAGGCCCAAGCGCTGGCGCATGCCCTTGGAGTAGGTTTTGACCCGGCGCCGCGAGGCCGCGCCTAGGCCGACGTCGTCCAGCAGGCTGTCCACCTGGGCCAACCCCGCGCCTTTGAGGCGGGCGAAGTGGCGCAGGGTTTCCAGGCCACTGAGTTGCGGGTAGAAGGTGACGTTTTCCGGCAGGTAGCCCAACAACTGGCGCACATGGGGGTCGCTGGGCGCGCGGTCGAACACCCGCACCTGGCCGCTGCTGGCCTGCAACAGGCCCAGCACCAGTTTCATGCTGGTGGTCTTGCCCGCGCCGTTATGACCGAACAGGCCAAGCACTTCGCCCTCCCCCAGGCTCAGGGTGAGGTCGTGCAACACGGTGGTGTGCCCGTAACGCTGGCTGACGCCTTCGATCTCGACCACGTTCATCAGCTCGGCTCCTTGGCTTGTATGGGGGATTTCATCAGCGGATAGCTGTCTTGCACGCCTGGGGATTTCATCACCGGAAAGGCCCGTTGCACCCAGCGCAGCAGCTCGATGCCGGGGCTGTTCATCAACAGGCGCACCTGCGGGTAGAGCCAGAGCAAGCGGTCGACGCTGTCGTTGGGCTCGTAGGCGATGTCGCCCAGGCCATCGCCGTCGCGGTCCCAGCCCAGGTAGTCGCTCCAGTAGTTGCCATGCCCCTCCACCGACCATTCCTGCAAGCGCGTGGCGACGTATTTGACCTGGCGCTGGTTGTCGATGAACGCGTTGTTCTGAATGCGGTTGTCTTCGGAGCCGGCAGTGAGGTGAATGCCCACCGGGCTGCGCTCGAAGTGGTTGCCCTCGATCACGTTGAACAGCGAGTTGTAGATGAACAGGGCCTTGCCTTCGGCACCGGGGATCATGGTGTCGCCGGTGGTGCCGTCGCGCACGTCGCTGACGAAGTTGTCGCGCAGGGTCGAGTAGGTGATGTAGTTCATCAGGATGCCGTAGTTCTGGTCCTGCTCGGAGCGGTTGCCGATCACCGTCAACTTGCGGCTTTGCATCAGGGCAAACCCGGTGCGGGTGCGCCGCGTGGTGTTGCCCAGCACCTGGTTGTCGTTGGCGAACATGTAGTGCACGCCGTAGCGCAGGTCCTCCAGGGTGTTGCCCTGGATCAGGTTGCCGTTGGAGGTGTCGATGTAGATGCCGTCGCGCGCCTCGCGCACTTCGTTGCCAATGACCCGCGCGCCGTGGACCGCGTAGAGGTGGATGCCGTTGCCACGGTCCTGGGAACGCAGGTTCGGGTCGCCCTGGATGCGGTTGTCGAGCAGGCTGGCGTCCTGGGCGCCGTCAACCCAGATGCCGAAGCCCTGGCCGCGCATATGGTTGCCCTGTACCACCGCGCCCCGGGCCTGGGGTTGGATGAAGACGGCGGCGTTCATGGCCGTGAGGTCATGGCCCCAATCGGTGAAGGTGCAGCCGCGCAAGGTCACGTCGGCGGCGCTGATAATCATGCTGTTGCCCACGCCTTGGGCCTGGAACACCGCACCGGGTTCGCAGTCCAGTTGCATGGGGCGGTCAATGCTGAAATTGCCTTGGTACTGGCCGGCAGGCAGACGCCACTGGCCTTCACCCGCCGCCTGGAGCGGCAGGTTGTCGATAGGTTGCACCGCGCCAACGGCGGCGGTGGAAAAAGCCGTGAGCACAAGGGCTATGAGGTGTATCCGGTTTACGCGCACAACACCGTTCCTTGTTCCGATGGGCCCTGCGAGGTGGCGGCAGGTGAGGGAGCGGGCTTGCCCGCGATAGCGGCTGAACATTCAACAGTGATGTCGACTGATAAATCGCAATCGCGGGCAAGCCCGCTCCCACAAAGGGCTAACTGCAGCCACCTATGGCCTCAGTAGGCGTTACGCCCGTTCGACCTTCATGCGGCCGACCATTTCCATGTGCAGCGCATGGCAGAACCAGCTGCAGTAGTACCAGTGCAGGCCGGGTTTATCGGCGATGAAGGTGATGGAGGAGGTTTGCTGCGGGCTGATCTCCATGCTCACGCCGTGGTTGGTCATGACGAAGCCGTGGGACACGTCTTCGATCTGGTCGATGTTGGTGATGGTCACGGTGACTTCATCGCCCTGCTTGACGGTGAATTCGTTCAGGCCATAGGACGGCGCCATGGAGGTCATGTAGACCCGCACTTTCTTGCCGTCGCGAATGACCTTGTTGTCGGTCTCCAGGTTGATCCCGTCTTTCTTGGCGATGGCCACGGTGGCGGCAAAGAACGGGTCGTCGCGCTTCCAGATTTTCTGCGTCTTGATCTGGTCGCGGCGCGCCAGGATGCAGTCGTGGGGTTCGGCGAAGGCTGGGCCGTCGTGGACCAGTTTCATTTCCTCGCCAGAGATGTCGATCAACTGGTCGTTTTCCGGGTGCAGCGGGCCGGTGGGCAGGAAGCGGTCCTTGGAGAACTTGCACAGCACCACCAGCCACTTGCCGTCGGCTTCGCTGGTTTCGGTCAGGGAGGCGTGGTTGTGGCCAGGTTGGTAGTGCACATCGAGTTTCTGCTTGATGTAGTTGACCTTCTCGCCTTTGTAGGCGCGCACGGCCTCGTCCATGTTCCACTTCACCACTTGGCTGTCGATGAACAGCGTGGTGTAGGCGTTACCGCGACCGTCGAAGGTGGTGTGCAGCGGCCCCAGGCCCAATTCCGGCTCGGCGACGATAACCTCGCGCGGGTCTTTGAACTTGCCGGCGAACAGGTCGTCGAGGCGGTCGATGGCGATCATCGAAACCGTCGGCGAGAGCTTGCCGTTGGCGATGAAGTACTTGCCATCGGACGAGGTATTGAGGCCGTGTGGGTTCTTGGGCACAGGAATGTAGCGGGTGAACGGCGAGTCCTTGCCATCGACTTTGCGCCCGTCCACTACCGGGGTTTTGTCGCCGTCAACGTGGATGAACTTGCCAGCCTTGATCGCTGCTTCGATGGCCGGGATGTTGAACACCACTACCCAGTCGCGCTCGTTGCGCATCATGCCGCCCAGGTCGTAGGCCTTCTCCGAGTTGTAGCAGGTGGCAGCGGCATAGCGGCCGCTGTAGTCCATGTCGGCGTTGTCGAGGTTACCGTCGACGATGACCTGGAAGGCCATTTCCATTTTTTCGGCGTCGATGGCGTTGAACATGGTGAAGCTGTTTTTGTCCTGCAGGTCGAAGCTGTGACCATCGTTAGGGTGCGGGATGACGAACTCGCCGTTGGCGAACACGTACTTGGTATAGGGCACTTTTTGCAGGCGCAGACCGTGGATCGCCTGCACGTTCGGCACGGTGAGCATCTTGTCGCACTTCATGATGTCGAGGCGGATGCGCGCGACGCGGGAGTTGGCCTTGTCGTTGATGAACAGGTATTTACCGTCGTACTTGCCGTCGGTCATGGAGATGTGGGGGTGGTGGCAGTCGCCGTTCAGGTATTTGCCGCTGTCCCCGAGCACGCGCTTGCTTTCGTTGGTCAGGCCCCAGCCGGTGGCGGAATCGACGTTGAACACCGGGATACGCATCAGCTCACGCATCGAGGGCACGCCCAGCACCCGCACTTCGCCCTGGTGACCACCGCTCCAGAAGCCGTAGTACTCGTCCAGCTCACCGGGTGCGACGTGGATCTTGGACCGTGCTTCCTTGGCCGCAGCCGCCCAGGACTCGCGGGTAAACACCGTACCGCCCAGCGCCGTGGCGCCGGCCAGGGCCGCGCTGGCCACCGCGCTGGTGCCGAGGAAGCCGCGCCGGCTCAGGCCCTTCGGCGCTTCGTCCTGCGGGCCTTGGTTGTTGTCTTTATCGCTCATGCTGTGTGCTCCTTGAAGGGAAAAACCATCTGGAAAGCCGTTGCGCGCAGGGTCATTCGCCGGGGGCCACCTGCACCACCGGGATCAGTTGCGCCGGGGCAGGTGCCGCTTTGTTGCGCTTCTTGCGCTTATTGATGAGCGGCGGGCATTTGTTCTCGTTGTGCCAGGTCATCTGGCAGTCGAGGCAGTAGTGACATTCGTTGGCGTTGATATGGCCGTCGGGGTGGATCGCCTGGATCTCGCATTCCTTGGCGCACAACTGGCAGGGGTTGCCGCACTCCTGGCGACGTTTGAGCCAGTCGAACAGGCGGAACTTGCTGGGGATCGCCAGCGCCGCGCCCAGGGGGCAGATGTAGCGGCAATAGACTTTGCGGGTGAACAGGTTGACCACCAACAGGCCGGCGGCGTAGAGCACGAACCACCATTGGCGGTCGAAGCGCAGGGTGATGGCGGTTTTGAACGGCTCCACCTCGGCGAAGCGCTCAGCGGTGGCCATGGACTCCAGGGACAGGCCGAACAGCACCAGCAAAATAATGTATTTGAGGGCCCACAAGCGTTCGTGCACCGCGAAAGGCAATTCGTATTGCGGCACCTTGAGCTTGCGCGCCAGCTCGTTAATCAGCTCCTGCAAGGCGCCGAACGGGCATAGCCAGCCGCAGAACACACCACGGCCCCACAGCAGAATGCTGCCGGCAGTGAACACCCAGAGCATGAAGATCACCGGGTCGGTGAGGAACAGCTCCCAACGGAAGTTCTCGAACAGGGCATGGACGAAGGTCAGCACGTTGACCACCGACAGTTGCCCCAGGGCATAGCCGCCGATGAACAGCACGGTGAAGCTCAGGTAGCCGCGGCGCACCCAATGCAGCAGGCGCGGGCGCTGGGCCAGGGTGTCTTGCAGGAACAGGATGGCCGTGAGCAGCAACAGCGCGGCGGCGAGCACACCCACCTGCACGCTCTTCTGGTACCAGATGTTCAGCCACAGTGGGCGATTGGCTTCCTCGATGGCCGCCAGTTGTTCGGCGCTGGGCGCCGGGCGGTCCAGGTAGGCTTCGGGTAACTGGTAGGCCAACTCGAAGCTGCTGAACACGCCGCTGACCGGCCCGGTCTGGCGCCGCACCAGCAGCTCCAGGCTCCAGGCCGCGCCCGGGTCAAAACGGTGGGAGGCGCGCACGATGAAGATCGCCATCTCGTCGAAGGCTGGCATGCCCTGGGCATACACGTCGTCGAGGCGCTGGAAGTCCATGTCACGGAAGCTGATGCTGTCGCCGAACTGGCGCAGTTGCACCCGGTCGAAAATCCCACCGCGCACATAGCCCGACCCCTTGAACGAGTAGCTACCGCTGCCAAGCACGGCGATGGCTTGCTCGCCGGGCTTGAGTTCGCTCATCAGCGTGCGGTACTGGCTCTCGCCCAGCAGGTTGCGGCCGATGGTGGGCGGGTTGAGGTGGGTGACGTAGAGGTCGATAAAGCTGTCGTCGGCCTGCTCTGGCGTGGCCACTTCAACCTCGGCGGCAGCGGTGTTCTTGAATGCACTATCGACCTGGCCGCGGGTCAGGTTCAGGCGGCGGATGGAGCCGTCACCCAGCAGCGTCGCCCAATCCGCGCTGTGGTAGACATCCTCGCGGACCTTGGCCGGCGTGGCGGCCACACCGGCGTTGTCTTTGACCAGGCCCAGGGACACGGCCACCGTATGGGCGGCGCGCATGATGACTTCGTTGACCACCATGGCGGTGACGGTAGCACCGGCAATGGCATCGACCGTCACGGCATTCGGGTCGCTGGAATGGCCCACCACTACCCGCTGGTTGACCTGAATGCCCAGGTACTTGGCGCTGAATTCGTGAAGTTTTTCTTCCGCTATGCCCACCAGCAGAATCGGCTCGTGGTGCTCCAGGACAAAGGCGTCCTTTATCACCCCGGCCGGGTCGAGAATCACTTGGGTGTTGATCGGCTTGCCGGAGTAGGCCGGAATGTCCACCACGTCCAGGCTCTGGAACACGTAACCCAGCACCTGCTCACCCGCAGACAAGGTCTGCACCTTGTACGGGCCCTGGGGCTCGGAAACTTTGTCGACGTTGGGGAAGGTTTTTTCGATGCGCTGCTGTTCGATGCCGCCATAGGACTTGGCGTACACCGCCTCGAAGGGAGCGGCCATCAGGGCCAACACAAGGACAAGACCCAGGGTCAGAAAATGCAGGGAGTTACGGCACAACAGCGGGCGGATCTTCATGAAATCTCAGACTTCAACGGCGGGATCTGCCGCCCATGTTAGGGAGCCCATGGCCCCCTGCCCTTGATTGAAATCAACTTTGAAAAGTTATCGTGAACCCACCCTGCCCGGCCTAGACGGTGCGGGAAAACCGGCCCTTTTGTTCGCCACCCAGGTAAGCGTCGAATGCCATCGCTGCGCTGCGCATCATCAGGTGGCCCTGGGGGAGCAACACCAGCGCATCGTCGTGGAGTTGCACCAAGCCGTCTTGCACCAGAGTCTGGAGCTGGGCTAATGCTTCAGCGAAATACTCGCCGAAACGGATGCCGTGGCGCGCCTCGAACTTGGCGAACTCGATGCGCCCGTGGCACATCAGGTCGTTGATAACCTCGCGGCGCAGCAAGTCATCGGCACTCAGGCGATAACCGCGGTGCACCGGCAGCAAGCCTTGATCCAGGCGAGCGTAGTACTGGGACAGTTCCTTGACGCTCTGGCTGTAGCTGTCGCCGACCTTGCCGATGGACGACACGCCCAGGCCAATCAGGTCGCAGTCGGCGTGGGTCGAGTAGCCCTGGAAGTTGCGTTGCAGGGTGCCGTTGGCGCGGGCACGGGCCAGTTCGTCTTCGGGCAAGGCGAAGTGGTCCATGCCGATGTACACGTAACCGGCCTCGGTCAGGCGTCGGATGGTCAGTTCCAGCAACTCCAGCTTGCGCTCCGGCGGCGGCATGTCTTCTGGGCGGATCAGGCGCTGGGCACGCACCAGTTCCGGTAAGTGCGCATAGCTGTAGGCAGCGATGCGGTCCGGGCGCAGGGCGATGATCTTGCTCAGGGTCACGTCGAAACTGGCAACGGTTTGCAGTGGCAAACCGTAGATCAAATCGACACTGACGGATTTGAAATGCGCTTGCCGGGCGGCGGCCACCAGTTCGTAGACCTGCTCTTCGCTCTGCACCCGGTTGACCGCCGCTTGTACCTGCGGGTCGAAATCCTGCACGCCGAAGCTCAGGCGATTGAAACCCAAGCCACGCAATGCACGGATCTGCTCGGCGCTGATGGTGCGCGGGTCGACCTCGATGGAGAACTCGTGGTTGTCGCTGTCATCCATGTCGAAAGCCTGATGCAGGTGCTGCATCAGGTCCGCCAACTGCTCGTGGGTCAGGTAGGTGGGCGTGCCGCCGCCCAGGTGCAATTGGGTGAGCTTGCGGGTGCTGTCGAACAATGCCGCCTGCATATTGATTTCGCGCTTGAGGTAATTCAGGTACTCAGTGGCGCGATGGGTTTTCTGGGTGATGATTTTGTTGCAGGCGCAGTAGTAGCAAAGACTTTTGCAGAACGGGATGTGGATGTAGACCGACAGCGGCTTGGGCACGGCGGCCTGGTTGCTGTCGTGGGCGGCGCGTTGGTAGTCGTCCACGGCAAACGCCTGGTGGAACTGCGGCGCGGTCGGGTATGAGGTGTAGCGCGGCCCCGGGCGATCGTACTTTTCGACCAGGGCGCGATTGAATTCAAGAGCGGGGTTCATCATCGATCAACTCGTGGGGGGGCGTTAATGCCGTGCAGCGTCCAAATCCCTTTCAAACAGATTGCAGATGGCGTCCACCTCCAGCCTCGCGGCAGGAAGGATGCTTATCATGCGGCTCGACAGCTCGATCAGGCCGTCACGGCTCAACTGCTCCAGCAGTGGCCAGACGGATGAAAAGTATTCGCGAAATATCAGACCATGGCGACGCTCGATAGCCTCGATGTCCAGTTCCAGGTCGCACACCAGGCGCTCCATGACGTCGTGGCGCACCTGATCCTGGGCCTCGCAGCGCCAACCGCGGATCGTGGGCAACTGCTCGCGGTCCAGTTGCAGCTGGTAGTGCTGTAGGTCTTCGGTGTTTTGCGCATACAGATCATCGATCTGGCTGATGGCACCCAGGCCGAGCCCTACCAGGTCACAGTAACCGTGGCTGGTAAAGCCCTGGTAGTTGCGGTGCAGGCGGCCTTGCTCCTGGGCAATGGCCAGGTCGTCGTCCGGGCGCACAAACTGGCCGAGACCAATGTAGTAATAACCAGCGGCGCACAGTTGCTCGAAACAATCCTGGCGCATGGCGCGCTTATCCTCGTCGCTGGACAACCCGGTGAAGGGGCTGGCGCACAGCGCGCGGTGCCGTGGCCCGGGCTGGGCGTAATCGAATGCCAGCACGCGGTCAGGCTCCAGCTCGATGAGAGTGGCTAACTTGCGAGACAAACTTTGCGGCGTTTGCCAGGCATGACCGTAGCCCAGATCAACGTTGATAGTGCGAAAGCCAAAGGTGCGCGCCGCGTCGATCAGTGAATGAATAGGCGCCGGGTTCTGGTAGCAGGCCACTGACAGCTCGGCGTCTGCGCCCATGTCGGGCACGCCGATGCTGACATGGTTAAAACCCTGGTCGCGCAGCAGGCGCATGGTTGCCCAATCCGTGTGGTGCAGATCGACTTCGACGCTGTAGTCGCCACCTTCGTGGCCCAAAAAATTAAAGCGGCTGCGCAGGCGCTTCATCAACCGTTGCAGGTGAGCAGCACAAGGGGTGCCACCGCTAAGGTGAAACTGCTCGATACGTTGCTCGCTGCTTAAATGGCAACCGATCAGGTCGATTTCGCGCTCCAGGCGCAACAGGTACTGCTCCACATGGCCCCGCTCGCAGCCCGGGGTTTGGGGAGCGTTCGCCAATGCCTTGAGCGTGGAAGGCAATTGCACTGTCAGGGATAGGGGCCGCTGCTTCTGTCGACTACTGCGTAACGCACGCAGCAAGTCCAGGGAGCCGATACCACCGTGGAATTTTTGGCTGTCACTGGCGTAGCCGAGGGCGGCCCTCTCTTTATTGCAGTGGAGGGGCCGCGGGTTGGGATTGTGATAAACGTCGAACATCGCGGTCTCCGAGACTGGCTACGGGAGGTCAGTGTCGGCCTTTCACCTGGGAGGCTCCTTGATTTGCATCAAGCTGAGGCCAGACCTGGCACAGAATCTGCCCGCAACTACCAGCTCAGATAGAACATACCTTTGGCCAAGAGGACGATGGCGACCATATGCACAAACAAGCTGCGATGGATGAAATGCACATAGGTGGCTTTCATCCGTTTCGTACGAAACAGGAACATTGCCGCTAAGAAATGCAGTAAAACGCTGCTGGCAATCAGGATCTTGAGGGCCAGCAACGTGCCGAAGGAGGAACTGAAGGGGGAGCCCAATGCGGGCAGATAGCGTAACCAAACCATGCCCAGGCCGGCGCCAAACAGGATTATCAGCACCCAAGGCATCAGTGACCGTGCACGGCGCCCAATGCCCTGCTCCACCAGGTCCATGACTCTTGAAGGAATCTGCTTTCGGATGCTCTCCAGGAACAACACTTCAAAAAATACTGTGCCAATAAAGATCAGCGCGGCGAACAAATGCAACGTCAATAGCAGCGGATAGATCATGGCGGCCTCACCTTGGATGAACCATTGTCGGTGTCGGCATTGGCGCCTGCCTTGATGGGGATCAAACTGTTCACGGCTGGCCTGGCCCTTTTCCATCGCGCAAAACAAAACCCCATCTGCTTTCGCAAATGGGGTTTCGGAATTTAATCTTGACGATGACCTACTCTCACATGGGGAAACCCCACACTACCATCGGCGATGCATCGTTTCACTGCTGAGTTCGGGATG